>NZ_JANFAK020000092.1 GCF_024721315.2 Streptomyces sp. Isolate_45 | reverse complement strand
CGCACGGACCGCCGGGCAGGGCCCGCATCGATGGTCGCGCGCGGCGGGCGGGCGGCGGATGCCGTCGGTCGAGCGCGCCGGCCGGGCCCGGATCGTCGGGGCCCGGTAGGCCCCGTCCGGGCGGAACGGGCCACGTTCTAGGGTGGGATCATGGATCTTCAGGGCGAACTGATCGAGCACCCGTACTCCGTCTACGACAGGCTCCGGGACACGGCCCCGGTGTGCCGGATCACGGGCACCGACGGCACGCCCGCGTGGCTCGTCACGCGGTACGACGATGTCCGCGAGGCGCTCACCGACCCGAGGCTGTCCCTGGACAAGTCCAACGCCGCGGAGGGAACCTACCGGGGCTTCGCCCTTCCGCCGGCGCTGGACGCCAACCTCCTCAACATGGATCCGCCGGATCACACGCGCATCCGCGGGTTGGTGGCCCGCGCCTTCACCTCGCGGCGGGTGGAGCAGCTGCGGACACCGATCCGCGAGACCGCGGACCGTCTCCTGGACCGGCTCGGGCCGACCGGCAGCGCGGACCTGCTGGCCGGCTACGCGTTCTCGCTCCCGATCATCGTGATCTGCGACCTGCTGGGCGTACCCGAGGACCGGCGTGTGGACTTCCGCGGTTGGACGGAGGCACTGGTGGCGCCGGATCCCGCTCGGCCGGAGGCCGTGAAGGAGGCGCTGGTGGCGATGCTCGGCTTCCTCACCGGGCTCATGGAGCACAAGCGGAGCCGGCCTGCCGACGACCTGCTGTCCGACCTGATCGCCGTCCGGGACGCCGACGGGGACCGCCTCGGCGAGGACGAGCTGATGTCGGTCGCATTCCTCGTCCTGTTCGCGGGCTACGAGAACACGGCCCAACTGATCGGCAACGCGATCCACACCCTCCTGCGGCATCCGGACCAGCTGGCCCTGCTCCGCAAGGACCCCTCCCGACTTCCGGCCGCCGTGGCCGAGTTCGCCCGGCTGGAGGGCCCCGCACTCCTCGCGATCCGTAGGTTCGCCACCGAGGACCTGACCATCGCCGGGGTCACGGTGGCGGCGGGGGAGACGGTGCTCGTGTCCCTGTCGGCGGCCAACCGGGACCCGGCGCGCTTCCCGCAGCCCGACGCCCTGGACCTCGACCGTGACACTTCCGGCCACCTGGCGCTCGGCCACGGCATCCACTACTGCCTCGGCGGCCCCCTCGCGCGCGTCGAGGTGGAGATCGCCCTCGCGGCCCTCCTGGAGCGTTACCCGACGCTGGAGTTGGTGGATCCGGCTCCGCAGTGGCGGCGGTCGCTGCGCTCCCGCGGCCTGAAGGAGCTGTCGGTCCGCTACGGAGCGGTACGCGAATCGCCCTGATGCGGCGTGTGGAACAGCACGGAGCCCTGCCCACGCCTTGGCGGCGTGGGCAGGGCTCGTGGACGTACGTGACGCGGCAGGGGCTAACCCGACGCCAGAGCCTTCTTCTGACGGAGCCGCTCCCGGAACGCGCCCATCATGGGGAGCGTCAGGCCGGAGAAGAGGAAGATCACCGCGAGGCCGCTCAGGGTGGGGCTGACGAACTCCTCGGTCTTCAGCGACCACGGCCTGTCGAGGGTGTAGAAGATGATGTAACTCCCCTTGGTCAGGGCGTAGGCCAGTCCGAAGACGGCCGCCATGGCGGACAAGGAGAACCCGGCACCGCTCCAGGGGCGGATGCCCCAGTTGCGGCGCGCCGTCCTGCCGCACATGAACGCCAACTCCCCGCAGGTGACCATCACGTACGAGAGGTAGAGCAGGAGGTACGCCGCGATCTTGGGGTTGTCGGCGTAGGCGGTCGTGAACGCGATGTCGGGCGCGTTCGTCGCCAGGAACAGCGGCACCATGATCGCGAGCTCGACCACGGCGGCGAAGCCCCGGTGGAAGATGGCGGACTTCACGTACTCGGGGCGGTAGGCCAGGTCCACCATGGTGATCTGCAGTGCGGCGCACCAGAGGATCGCGCAGACGTGGGCGATGAGCTTGCCGATGTTGACGACGCCGGTGACGTCCTCAGCCGCCCGGGCCACGACGGGGACGGCGAACAGGACGCCCAGTGTGCACACCCCGAACGCGATGGCGATGGCCCATGTGGAGACCCGGGGATTTCCCAGGGCCCTACGCGTGCAGAGCACGGTGACCAGCAAGCCGGCCAGTGTGCACGTCCCGAAGACTATGCCGTCCACTACTACAGCCCTTCCAGTGATTCGGCCGCATAGCGAGCGGCCTCGTCCGGTTTCCGCCGTCGCCGGCGCTTGCTCGGCGGCGTGACGGCCGCGCGGGGCGGAACCTGTTCCAGGCCGACGTGGGCCCTTCGTCGTTCCAAATCTTTGATGACGCCCGCCAGTTCACTTTCCGGCAGACCGTTCAGCAGGGCCAGGACGTGTCGCGCGAGAGGGTTCTCGAATGCCTCCAGCGCCTCGAGATCGTCGTAGGCCTCGTGCGGGAGCAGGTGGGCGGGTGGGACGCCCAGAGCTTCGCACAGGGCCAGCAGCGTGCCGACGGTCGGGTTGGTCTGCGAACCATTGGCGATCTTGGCGATGGCGGCGTGCGACAGCGACGGATGGCCGTCGGGCAGGGCGTCGACGGACTCCGAGAGCGACCGGGACGTGTGACTACGGCCCCGCAGCCCGGTCATGAGGGCCTTGAGTTTGTCCGCGATGGACGGACGGTCGCCGCTCACCTCAGGCAGCAGGTGCCGCTCACGGCCCGAAGGACGTACTGCTGATGCATGCACACAACCACGTACCGGTCTCTCGCTCTGTCTGGGCCTACGCCTGTGTACTTTAGTTGACACGGTTGGGTGCGGAAGGCAGTATCCCGATAGGGAACGCAACCTTGCGCACCGGCGTGTGCGCGGGATGTCGGGCCTGCCCACAAGGGGACGTCGTGCTGCCGTGACGGCCTCTTGTCGAAGACGTCCCCGCAGGTAGGACAAGGGGCGGAGGGGCGACCGGCCGCAGGTCGGCCGCACACCGTGCGGCGCGCACCCACGCAGTCGGCGTTGCACCATACAGGGGGGCAGTTGAGTCCGGAGTTGGCATGCAAGGACAGTGACCGGGCGTCGGGATGGACCGCGGGGGACGTGCGTTTCTCGCCCGGCCGCCTCCGGCGACACGACAACGGCTCCACTCCCGTCCTCGATGGTGGGCTCCGCGATCGTCGCAGCCTGCGCGTCCAGCCCCGTCCGACCACTCCGAGCATGGCGGTACGACCGCTTCCCAGCATGCCTGAACGTCGTTCGCGCACAGTGCATTTCGAGTCGGGGGCCATGTCGCACCCAGTGGAGTACATGAGCCTTGCTGGAGAGCGGGCATGAGGTCGTGACCGGGGTGCCCGTGCGGCTCGCTGAACGACACGGGGCACCTACGCGACAACTTCCGGACTGCTTCGAGGAGCGCTCGATGCCAACCCTGGGCACGCTGCCCACCCGCAACCCCGAGCTCGAACTGACGTTTTTCAGCCAGTGCTCCTCCACCGCCCGGGCGGTGGAAGTGACGGGTGTCCTCTCGGTGACCCCGGAGACGCTCCTGGAAGAAGGAGTGCCGTCCACCCTGCCCGACGGCTTCGTCGTGCTGATCGCCGACACGGTCCCCTTCCGCCTGCGCGGTCGCATCACCACCGTGCTGGAGGTGTTGCTGCGGCGCATGAACCGTGACGGCGGCGCCGGCCTGATCGTCAGCGCCGCGCCGGGTTCCCGCCAGCCGTACCCCCAGTCCCTCGTGGACCTGGCGGACCGGCTGGGCATTCCCCTCCTGGTCACCGCCGCGCCGGTGGAACAGTGGCAGGGGGTGCACGAGGCCATCCAGGAGTTCCGGGTCGCGTGCGCCGAGCGGCGGGCCGCCCAACTCGCCTCACTCGTACAAGAACTGCCGGCACGGCTCGCCGACCACAGGGCCATGCAGCGCATTGCCGACTGGCTGGCCCGCGCTCTCGACGTGCAGGTGATGGTCAGCGAACCCGACCGCGTCCTCGTCGCGTCGCCGGCCACGGCGGCCGAGGAACTCGCACAGGCGATCATCCGTCAATCCGTCGACGGCAACGCCCCTGACGCCCGCTCCGGACCGCACACCCGGCTCATCTCGCTCGGCCCGTCCTCCGCCGCGGACACGGTCCTCGCCGTTGCCCGACGCACGCCGTTCGACGACGCCGACCTGCGGCTGCTGCGCCAGGCCGCCAAGCTCCTGGGCCTGGTGGACCAGGCGCGCCGCGAGTACCGGGCGGCATCCGACGCCGTCCGGGACGCGCGCGGCGCCGCGGTGGAGCTCCTGTTGGACGGTGAGGTGTCCAAGGCCCGCCGGGTCATGAGGAACCTCGCCCCGGGACTGCTCGACCCCGAGACCGCACGCGTCTTCGTCGTGGAGACCTCGCCCAGTCGACGCGACGCCGCCGTGCGCCGCTGCGAGGCCGTCACGGCCGGCCGCGCCGTGGTCGTCGCCGACGCGCGCCGCCACGACCGGATCCTGGTGATCCACCCGGTCCGGGCCGACGAGACGGACGACAAGGTGGCCGTCGAACTGACCCGGCTGGTCTCCGTACTCGGCGCGGAGGCCTCGCTGGGCGGCAGCGGGGTGTACTCGATGTCCCTCCTCGGCCGGGCCCTCCACGAGGCGACCACCGCCCAGCGGTTCGCCGTCCACCAGCCGGACTCCGTGGCCCTCTCCGTGCGGGACACCGACCTGGTGAGCCTGCTTCCGGCGCACGACGCCCAGGTGTGGGCCCGCCGGCTGCTGAGTCCCCTCATGCAGATCGACACCCAGTGGGAACTGCTGCGCGAGACGCTCCCCACCGCCCTGGCCTACCCCTACACCGTGGCAGCGCGGCGTCTGGACCTGCACCGCAACACCGTCACGCGACGGGTGGCGCGCGCCGCCGAACTGCTCAACAAGGACTTCGCGGCCCTGACGGACCGCATCACCGTCGGCCTGGCGCTGGAAATCGTCACCCAAAGGGAGTTGCCGGAACCCCCCGACGGGTGCCTCGAAGGCGGGGAGCCCACGCTCCGGGGGCTGCTCGACGGCCCGCAGATCCGCGCCTGGGCCGAAGTACTGCTTCGGCCCGCCTGCGCGGACAGGCGTGACCTGCTCACCACGGCGACCGCCTGGCTCACGTTCGACGCGCACCTGGAGGCGACCGCGCGCGAACTGGGTCTGTCGGAGGCCACGGTCCGCTCACACGTCAGGGCCCTGGAAGGGCACCTGTCGCGCGACCTGTCCTCGCTGAGCGGCATGCGCGACCTGCTGTTCGCGCTGAACCTCATGTCGGGCACACCCCAACTTCCGGACTCGTCCCGAGAACTGTGCGCGGCCGCCTGATCTGAGCGGCCCGCGGGATCGGGGCCGTCGCGCCCCGCCGCACCGGGCCCGTTTCGAACGCCTGTCCCCCGACCGCGGAACGGAACGGACAGGTGCTGCGGTTCGGTGCCCCTTTCCGTCGGTTGAGCGAAATTCGATCGGCCCGCTGCGGCGCCGCCTTCTGTCGGGCATCCGTACTGGAAATCCTTTTTCGGGGCCTCAGGGGCGATTCGTGCGGAAGCCGTGCAGGCGGCTCCGCGATTTCTATTTTCGGCCGGCGGGAACGCGAAGATCGGCTGGAAACGGTTTTGGCGCTCGGGGTGGCCGGACGAAGCGACCGACATGGGCGGCGGGTGCGGCGGGAGCGGGGTGCCCCTGAAGCGGGTCGCGCGGCGCGGTGGGTGCAGATCCTGGTGAAACCCCAGGTGGGAGGGAGTGCGGAGGGGAGGCCGGCGCCCCGGAGGACCCTTCCGCGTGGCTGGAAACGCGCATGATGTTTGACCGGAATTGCATCAACGAATCCATCCCCGGGTGCGCGCGATTCGTTGAATCCGAAAATGGATTCGTTGGCCGAAAAGTGTCGTGGCGGGATATCGCGCCTCATTGGTAAAAGATGCCGGCTTTTCTTTCCGGTGCGTCCGCTGTGCAACTCCGGAGGGTCGGATCCGCATCATGTGCACCTCACGCGCATGTGTGTCAGTCATGGTGCAGAACCCACAGTTCATACCGCTCGGATTGTGCAACTACGCAATGGTGAGGCATTCCGTACCTGCGTAGTGTTACCGGAGCAAGCACAGCCCGACCCACATTCCGGAACCCACTGTTCGAGAAATCGTGCGGTGCCGGACCACGGGGGTGTACGGCACGGAAGTGGACTCGGAAGAGGGCGAAGGGCGTGCTTGCGGCGATCCGGTCGCCTTGAACACCGGAAGACGGGTGCCGGGGGAGTGGCAGGAGCCGCTTCCCCCGGACAACCCGCTGCCCGCCGAACGCCCGCCGGCCTCCCGCGCATGCGGCACCCCCGTCACGGCGGTCGGCCCGGGCACCGTGGTGGCCGGTGACCAGGGCGCGTACGGGAACTGCGTGATCCTTCGGATGGAGGACGGACGGTTCACCCTGTACGCGCACCTCAGCAGGGTCGACGTCAAGGCCGGTCAGAGCGTGAGCGGTGGCCTGCGCCTGGGCCTGTCCGGAGCGACCGGCAACGTGACAGGGCCCCACCTGCACTTCGAGACGCGTACCGCCAACAGCTACAACGGCCACACCGACCCCATGGCGTACCTGGCCGGCAAGGGCGTGACGAAGGCGGCAGGGGCGAAGAAGAGCGTCGTGCGCAAACCCGTCGCGAAGAAGGCGGCCCCGCGCCCGGCGGCGGCCAAGGCCCCCGCCGCGTACACCGTCAAGGCGGGGGACACCCTGTCGGGGATCGCCCTGGCCAACCTCGGCAACGCCGGCCGGTACCCGGAGATCGCCCGGCTCAACGGGATCACCGATCCCGATCGCATCCGGGCCGGCCAGAGGCTGAAGCTGCCGCCTCGATAGCCACGACCGCACCGGCGCAGGAGGTCACGTTGGCCGATCCGCTCAGCCCCGATGCCTTCCTGGCCGCGCTCGTGAACGAAGGCGTCAAGATCGTCGAGCGTCCCGGTTGGCGCGCCCACAACCGCGACCACAAGGGCCGTTGGGGGCCCGTGCACGGCGTGATGGTGCACCACACCGTGACGAAGGGGATCAAGGCAACCGTCCGACTCTGCGCCGGCGGGCACGGGGACCTGCCCGGGCCGCTGTGCCACGGGGTGATCGGAAAGGACGGCACCCTGCACCTCGTCGGGTACGGCCACGCCGGCCTCGGCGACCCGGCCGTACTCGCCGCGGTCCGGGCCGAGGGCCCGCTGCCCGCGGTCGCGGAGGCGACGACGGACGGCAACCGGCACTTCTACGGCTTCGAGTGCGAGAACCTCGGCGACGGGAAGGACCCCTGGCCGCCCGAGCAGGTGGACGCGATCGTGCGGGTGTGCGCGGCACGGTGCCGTGCCCACGGCTGGGGCACCACCGGGGACACGTCGGTGATCGGTCACGTGGAGTGGCAACCGGGCAAGGTGGACCCGAGGGGGCCCGACGTCACCATGGGCGCCGTCCGGTCCTCCGTGGCAGCCGGCTGACATGAGCCGGGCCGGCATCCGAGGCGATCACCGCAACCTCCCCCGCCGTTGCGGCGTTGTGCTCCTGTCGGCCACCACCTCAAGGAGCACGCGTGACACCACCCCCTCCACCCTCCGCCGCCGGCCTGCTGCGCCTGACCCTCGGAGAATGGCGCATCGGGCTGGTGGCGTGGCGACTTCTCGTCCTGCAGACCGCACACCCCGCCGTCGCCGCCGGCACCGCCCGCTACTCCACCTACCGGGCTCACCCCTGGCGGCGGATCGAGCACACCATGGACAGCGGGAGCCGACTCTTCTTCGCCACCCCGGAAGAACGCCGGCGAGAGGTCGCCCGGCTGGAGCGCGCGCACCGCCGCATCCGCGGCACCGACGACGCGGGCCGCCCGTACGACGCCGAGGACCCGCAGGTCCGCGCCTGGGTGATGGTGACGCTGTACGAGGCCATGACGGCCATGCGCGAGCTGTCGGGCGACCCCCTCCAGCCCGACGAACTCGACTCCCTGTACGCGGAGTTCAAGGAGGTCTGCGCGGACCTCGGGATCCCCGACGACGCCCTCCCCGCGACCGCGGCCGACGTGGCCGCGTACGTCGACCGGACCGTTCGCGAGGTTCTGGAATTCGGGGACCAGGTCCGCTACCTGCTCTTCGACATGCTGCGCGAGGCTCCCGCCCCCCGCCGCCTCGGACGGCTGCACCCCGCTTGGCCGCTGATGCGCGCCGTCGCCGCGAGCGTACTGACCACCCTGACCGTCGCCGACCTGCCGCCCGCCTGGCACGAGCGGTTCGCGATGCCCCGAACCCGTACGGCCGCCGCCCTCTCCTGGACGGTGCACCGCGGCATGCGGCAGGTGATGACGCGCCTGCCGGACCGGCTGCGCTACCGCGGCCATTCCGACGGTGACGGGCCACGAGCCGCATCCAGGCGCCCGGCGCCCGCCGCACGTCTGCCCCGGCCCCGTACCGTCGACTCCCGCCCGGCACGGTTGGAGGCGTTCTTCCACCAGGTGCTCGACCAGACCGGTGACGGGCGGGTGGACAGCGCCGACCTCCAGGCGATGGTCCACAACGTGTGCTGGCAACTGGAGTTGCCCGTCGAGCGCGAGGACGTACTGTATGCCGCCTTCGAGACCTGGTGGCGGCAACTGCGGGAGGGAATGGACGCGGACGGTGACGGCGCGGTGGAGTGCGCCGAGTTCGTCACCGCGATGCTCGCGGGCGTCGATCGTGACGCGGACTACCTCGACCGCGGCCTCGGCCCGGCGGTGCGCGCCCTGTTCCGGGCCGTCGACACCGACGGCAGCGGGTACCTGTGCGCCGACGAGTACCGCGTCCTGTTCGGAGGTCCGCGCGTACACCCCGCCGAACTGAACGACGCCTTCAGGCAGTTGGACGCCGATGGGGACGGTCGGATCAGCGAGGAGGAGTTCGTCGCCGCGTTCACCGACTTCTTCACCGCCCGCGCGGACACGGCCGCGGGCGTGGCCCTGCTGGGCCGCCCCTGACCGTCAGGAGATGCGCAGGGGCCCGTGCCCCGACACCCGGGTGAAACAGTTCCAGCCGCGTACACACGCTCGCTCGTCGTTGCCCGACGATCGGCCGGAACCGGGGCGGAGCTCCGGAGCGAGTGGGGCCGGGACGCCATGGGTGTCGGGGTGGGGGGCTTCGCTCCGTGGATGTCCCCGGCGAGATGTTTCGTTCCGCGGGCTGTGGACGGGTGGCTTCCCGGCGCATGGTCGGAGGGAGACGGGGCGCCGCCTCGTGGACGGAGGACGGGTCGTGAAGGACACACCACTGCGGGCGAGCCTGACGGAGGTCGAGCCGGGTGTGCTGCGGGTGGAGGTGGCCGGTGAGGCCGACAACGACACCTGTCCCGTCCTGCGCACGGCGCTGCACGACGCGCTCGCGGCCGACCCACCCCCGTACCGCCTGGAAGTCGACTGTGCGGGGCTGACGTTCTGCTCCTCGGCCTGCCTGAACGAACTCCTGATCATCCGTCTGGCGGCGAGGGCGCGCGGCATCGCCTTCACGGTGACCGCGGCAAGCCGCCCCCTGAGGGTGCTGCTGACCCTGACCGGTACCGACACCGTCTTCGGTACGGTCCCGGCCCGGCACCGCCACGCCCCCCACCCCCGGTCCTGCGCGCCGTCCGGGGGGTGAGGCGGAGCCGGGGGACGAGAACGTCGGATCGGCGCGTCCCGCGCCCCGGGCCCGCCGACGAGGTCGTGCGGCTCAGCCGCGCAGGGTCGTGCCGGGGGTGACACCGTACGCCTCGCGGTACGCCGCGGCGAAGCGTCCCTGGTGTGCGAAGCCCCAGCGAACGGCGACGGCGGTCACCGTGGTCAGCGCGGGCGCCGCGGCCCTCAGTTCCTCGTGGGCGCGGGCCAGCCGCACCCTGCGCAGATGACCCAGCGGGGTGGTCGCGGCGTACCGGGAGAAGGCGTACTGCACGGCACGCGGGGTGACCGGGACCGCAGCCGCGATCTCCGCCAGCCCGATGTCGCGGTGGGCGTTCTCCTCGATGAACGCGACGGCCCGCCGCAGGGTGTCGCTCGTGCCGTCGCGCGAGCCGGTCCGGTCGGCCGCGGTGTCGACGCGGGTGTGGGGCAGGCAGCTCAGGGTGGTGGCGGCCAGCAGGCGGGCCGCCGCGCCGGTGAGGAGGGGCTGGTCGGCGAATCCCGGCTGGAGCAACGTGTCGCGGACGTGGGCGACCGTCCGGCACAGCATCCGGTTCTCCGCCGCGCCGAGCGCGGTCTGCCCCGAGAGCCGGACCCGCTCCCCGCCCTCCGTGGCCTGGTCCAGCAGGCCGGCGTCGAACATCGTGATCGTGTAGCGGGCGGCACGCACCTCGCCCGCGTAGGGTCGGCCCGGCAGGGCGACGAGGAACGTCTCACCGGGGCCGCAGACGTCACCGCCGCTGGTGTGCACCCCGCGGTCGACCGTGATCAGACAGAGCTTCTCCAGAGGTCCGGCGTCGTACGACATCGTGAAGTCGAAGGCGAGACGGTCCACATGCAGCCCGCCGGCGGCACGCCGCTCGATGCGGGCACCGGTGCGCTCGGGACGGCCGCTGATCGTCATGGGAGTGTACGAGGACGACAGGAACGCCTCCGTCTCGTCGAGGCTCTCACTCCGAAACAGCATCCGTTCCATGCTCACCCACTCGTCCGGGCCGGGCCCCGAACCGCGGGGCGAAGGAGTCACGACCACAGGCGGGGAGCGACGGAGCCGCCGCGGGTGCTCCCACGAGCCCCAACTGCGCCTTCCTTCGCGGCCCGGCCTCGACCGCGTCAACCGTCCCATCCTTCCCGATCCCCGTCCGGATGGCGAGAGGACTCCTTCCCGAGGCGTATGCCTCGGAGGGGGCATGCACCGCCCGGGTCAAGAACCGCCACGTCACGGGTCCGCCCCGACGGACGGTGGCCCCCGCCGGATGCGGAACGGTCGGGGGGACCGCCTTCCCGGCCGGCCGACGGCGTCGTCCGGTGCGGTGCGGCCCGACCGTCCTGAAGAAGGGCACGGCCGTGTCCTTCGGCGTCAACTACCCGCTTGACACGACGGGCGGCTCGGGCGTCCGCGTCACGGGGCTCGTGGTGACCCCGCCGGACGAGACGAAGTCGGTCACCCTCACCTGGCCCGGCGCCGCCACCCTGCCCGTCACGGACGGAGCCGGCTCCCCGATCAAGGTCGGCCCGATCGGAAGCGCCGGACAGGGCGGCTGACCGCGGGTCTCGGCGCGATCACCCGTACGCACGCCCCACCCCTCGCGCTCGGACGCCACGACCCGAGGGCCCCTCGGTGCGGGGGCGGGCCGTCGAAGCGTCGAACCGGCGCCCGCGCCGGTGGTCGGGTGCGCCGGGCACGGAGGCCTGAGTGCGCGGAGTACGTCGAGTCAGGGGCGGCCGGCGACGAACCAGGTGGCAGGCAGTTCCACCGGGGTGCCGTCGGGGCGGGCCTCGCTCATGGCGAGGGTGGTGGCGCCTTCGTCGAGGACGGTGAGGCCGGCCGCGCGCAGCAGGGCGGCGACCTCGCCCTCGGCGACTTCGCCGGGGCGCAGGTCGTGTTCCTTGACGCGGCGCAGTTTCGGGGAGGGGCCGCCGGGCTGCGCGGCGATGGCGGCGATGACCTCCTTGGCCTCACCGGTCGGTTCCAGGACGAGGGCCCGGCCGTGCGTGCCGACCAGTCGGGCGACTGTCGCGGCGACAGCGGGGCGGTCTTCGGGGTCGCTCTGGTGGAGGACGGCCCGCATGTAGACGTTCGTGTCGCCGAGGCGCTCGTGCAGGGCGGCGGCCTGGATCGGGTCGGCGAGGTTGAGCTGCTCGTACGTGGCGGCCCCGTCCGGGTCGGTGCGGCGGGCGTGGTTGACGGCTGCGGCGGAGAGGTCGACGCCGACGGCGCCGGCGAAGCGGGTGGCGAGGAAACGGGTTTGGGTGCCGTTGCCGCACCCGAGGTCGGCGATGGGGAGGGAGCGGTCGGCGTACGGGGTGAGGTGGTCGAGGTCGCGCTTCGCGGTCAGGGCCGGGTCCGCGTCCCAGAAGGGTTCGCCCGGTTCGCCGGAGCTCTGCTCCCAGAAGCCGTCCCAAGCGGTGCGGTAGCGGTCGGACACGGTCATGGAGTCTCCCTGTGGTGTGCGGTGTGTGGTGCAGCGCGTTGGGGTTCGCGTGACTGGTGGCTACCCGGCGGGCGCCCGGCCCAGCCTCACCCGAACGGTCGGAAGGCGGGCCCCGCGTGTTCGACGGCCGGGGAACACTTCGTGGGCGGGACCGGGTCGGGAGCGGACGCCCCGACGCCCCACCTCGGCATTGGTCCATACCTATTGACCGACCCTTCCGCCCCCCATACGATCCGGACCGGCACAGCCCCACCTGTCCCCACCTCACCCGGAGCCGGGCGTCGCGCCCCCACGCGTAGGTCATGTCCATGACGTCCAGCGGGAAGGGAGCACTCCATGTTCCGTCGGAGCTCGCGCACTTCACGTCCCACCTGCGATGCCCACCCTCCTCGGGAACCCGGTCGCGGAGACGCCGGCCGGTCGTACCGGACCACCGGCCGCGCCGGTCGCGGAGCGTCCGCCTTCGTGCGTTCGCTGGCCGGGGTGAGCGTCGCCGCCGTCATCGGCGCCGGCGTCGCCGTGTCCGGCACCGGCCCGGCCGGAGCCGTCACCGCCGAGCCGGTGGCCAACTCCGGCTTTGAGAAAGGCCTTTCGGACTGGACCTGCTCCGGCGGTTCCGGTGCTGTCGTCGCCGGCCCGGTGCACTCCGGCTCCGCCGCGCTCAAGGCCTCCCCGACGGTCTCCGACACGGCCCGGTGCAGCCAGACCGTGAGCGTGCAGCCCAACTCCTCGTACACGCTGAGCGCCTACGTCCAGGGCAGCTACGTCCACCTGGGCGCCACCGGCACCGGTGTCACCGGCGCCGGTTCCACCTGGACTCCGAACAGCCCGTCGTACAGCCGGCTCAGCGTCGGCTTCACCACCGGCCCGAGCACCACCTCGGTGACCGTGTACCTGCACGGCTGGTACGGGCAGCCCTCCTACCACGCGGACGACGTGTCACTCGCCGGACCCGGCGGCAGCACCCCGACGCCCACGCCCACGCCCACGCCCACGCCCACGCCCACGCCCACCGCGACGCCGACGTCTACCCCCACGCCAACCCCCACCCCCACCCCCACCACCCCTCCGCCCGGCGAGTCCTGCCCCACGAAGCCCAAGCCTTCCGGCAAGGTCCTGCAGGGGTACTGGGAGAACTGGGACGGTGCCTCGAACGGCGTCCACCCCGGCATGGGTTGGATCCCCATCACGGACAGCCGGATCTCCGCGCACGGCTACAACGTGCTCAACGCGGCCTTCCCCGTGATCCTTTCGGACGGCACCGTCCTGTGGCAGGACGGCATGGACACCGGCGTCAAGGTCGCCACCCCCGCCGAAATGTGCCGGGCCAAGGCGGCCGGAGCGACGATCCTGATGTCGATCGGAGGCGCCGCCGCGGGCATCGACCTGAGTTCCAGCACCGTCGCCGACCGGTTCGTGGCGACCGTCGTCCCGATCCTGAAGAAGTACAACTTCGACGGGATCGACATCGACATCGAGACCGGCCTCACGGGCAGCGGCAACATCAACACCCTGTCCGCCTCGCAGGCCAACCTGGTGCGCATCATCGACGGAGTATTGGCCCAGATGCCCGCGGGCTTCGGTCTCACGATGGCTCCCGAGACGGCGTACGTCACCGGGGGAAGCGTCACCTACGGGTCGATCTGGGGTTCCTACCTGCCGATCATCAAGAAGTACGCCGACAACGGGCGGCTGTGGTGGCTCAACATGCAGTACTACAACGGCAGCATGTACGGCTGCTCCGGCGACTCCCACCAGGCCGGGACGGTGCAGGGCTTCACGGCGCAGACCACGTGTCTGAACAACGGCCTGACGATTCAGGGGACCACCATCAAGGTGCCCTACGACAAGCAGGTGCCCGGCCTGCCCGCCCAACCCGGCGCGGGCGGCGGCCACATGGCTCCGAGCCTGGTCGGCCAGTCGTGGAACGCCTTCGGCGGTGCGCTGAAGGGGCTCATGACGTGGTCGGTCAACTGGGACGGCTCGAAGGGCTGGACCTTCGGCGACAACGTCAAGTCCCTCCAGGGCCGTTGACCTCCCAGCCGACCCCTCACCCGACCCCTCAGCCGACCTCCCGCCCAGCCTGACGCACGAGGTCGTGGCGACCGACCGGACGGCCGCCACGACCTCGACGTGAACGCGTTCGGTGGCGCGGAGCCGGTCCGGCGCGGCGCCGGAGGGGCCGCGGGCAGGCGACCGGGGCTACTGCTGGTGGAGGCCTCGGCCCGCCAGGCTGAGGAACGCCTCCCCGACCGCCTCCGAAAGGGTCGGATGGGCGTGGACGTGGCGTGCCACGTCCGCCGGCTCCGCCTCCCAGCCCACGATCAGCTGACTCTCCGAGATCATCTCCGACACGTGCGGGCCGACCAGGTGCACGCCCAGCACCCGTCCGCCGCGCTCCGCGACCACCTTCACCATGCCGCCCTGCCCGTGCACCATTCCCTTGGCGACCGCGGTGAGCGGCATCGTGTTGACCACCACGTCGTACGACGCCTCGCGCGCCTGCGCCTCCGTCAGTCCGACGGCGGCGGTCTGCGGCGACGAGTACGTGACCCGCGGCACCGCCGCGTAGTCCACCGGTACGCCCGCGACCCCGGCCAGGGTCTCCGCCACCAGCAGGCCCTCCGCGAAGGAGGCGTGGGCCAACCCCAAGGACGGCGGCGGCAGCAGGTCGCCGACCACGTGGATGCCCGGGACCGCGGTCTCCAGCCGCGACCAGTCGGCCGGCGCCACGAAGCCCCTCCCGTCGGTGGTCAGTCCGGCCGCCTCCAGGCCGAGCCCGTCGGTGACCGGGATCCGGCCCACCGCCACCAGCAGCCGCTCCGCCCACAACTCGCGAAGCTCCCCGCGGGCGGTCCGTACGGTGGCCCGCACGCGTCCGTCGGACACCTCCGCGCCCTCCAACCGGGCACCCGTCTGTACGTCGATGCCCCGCTTCTTCAGGCCCCGCACCAGGTGTCGGGACACGTCCATGTCCTCCAGCGGGACCAGCCGATCGGCGGCCTCCACGAGGGTCACCTCGGCGCCCATCGACCGGTGGAAGGAGGCGTACTCCACGCCGATCGCACCCCCGCCCAGGACCAGGACCGAGGCCGGCAGCCCGGGGGCGAACAGCGCGTCGTCGCTGGTGACGACCGTCCGCCCGTCGGGCTCCAGTCCGGGCAGCGTGCGCGGTCGCGAGCCGGTGGCGAGGACGATGCCCCGGGTGGCGGTGAACTCCCGCCCGTCGTCGGCCCGTACGGACCGCGGCCCGGTCAGCCGCACCCCGCAGCGCACCACCCTCACACCGGCGTGCTCCAGATGCCCCTCCACACCCTTGTGGTTGCGCCCGACGATGTCGTCCCGCGTCGCGGTCAGCGCCTGCCAGTCGACCGCCTCCACGTGCGCCCGAACGCCCCAGCGCTCCCGCGCCTCGGCTATCCCGTCGACGAGTTCGGCCGCGTGCAGCATCGCCTTGCTCGGGATGCAGCCGCGGTGCAGGCAGGTCCCGCCGACCTTGTCGCGTTCGGCGAGCAGGACGGTCAGTCCGAGGGCGGAGGCGCGCAGGGCGGTGCTGTAGCCACCGGTCCCGCCGCCGATCACGATCACGTCCACGCTGTTGTCGTTGGTCATGTGCCAAGCCTGTGGCAGCCGTTGGACGGAGTCCAAGGCAATGATCTTCTGGACTCCATACAGGCTCTCTATGGGGTTCTCTAGACTTGCCGATCATGAGCCTGCGCCAGATGGAGTACTTCCTCGCCGTCGTGGAGGAGTCGTCCTTCACCCGGGCCGCCGACTCCCTGCACGTCACCCAGCCCGCCCTGTCCCACCAGGTCAAGGCGTTGGAGAAGAGCGTGGGCGGCGCGCTCCTGGAGCGCATGACGCGCGGGGTGCGGCTCACCCCGATGGGCCGCGCCTTCCTCCCGCACGCCCAGCTCGCAGTCCGCAGCGCCCGCCAGGCGGAACGGGCCGCCCGCGCGGCCGCCGGCGTGGCCGGCGGCGAACTCCACATCGCCACCGTCCACGCGTTGGCCGTCGGCGTGCTGCCGGGCATCGCCGCCCGGTGGCGGACCCTGCACCCGGGGGTCGCCCTGGTGCTGAGCGAGTACGGCTCCACCGAGGCGTTGGAGGAACAGCTGGAGCGGGGCGTCGCGGACGTCGCCGTCGGTCCCGAGCCCGCGAGGTGGCCGGGCCCGCTGCGGCGGATCGGCCGGGAGGAGCTGGTCCTCGTCGTCCCGTTCGACGACCCGCTCGCCGGGCGGGGCGCGGTGGGCCTCGCCGAGCTGGCGGACCGCGACTGGATCCGCTGCGCCATGGAACCGGTGGTCGACGGGCAGTTGGTGATCGACCGGGCCTGCGGGGCGGTCGGATACGCGCCGCGCACGGTGATGCGCACGGAACACACCTCCACGGCGGTACGGATGGCGGCCGCCGGGGTGGGCATCGTCGTGGCCCCCGCCCACATGGTCCGAGGGGCGGTCGGCGAGGACTGCGCCCTGCTCTCCCTCGACCCCTCGTGGCACCGCCCGCTCGCGTTGTTCTCCAGGGTCCCGCTGACCGGCGCGGCAGCGGCCTTCGCGCAGCTGTTCGCCGGCGCCCAGGCGCTTCCCGACGCCTGCCCGGTGGACGATCCCGCCCGTCCGTCCGCGTAAGGGTTCGCAGGCGCGGACCGAGGTCGCCCCACCCCACGTCGAGTACGGCGGGCACGCGGGGGCCGATGATGGTCAGCGGCCCCTGTCACCCCACTTGTGTAATATCCCAGATCGAATGTCGGTCATTACTTGGAGGGGTGCTCGCATGTGGGAGATCGCGCGCGCGTGGGTCGACGGATGGACCGTCTCGCGGCGGACGCCCAAGCCGGTGGGCGCGCCCTGGGGGCTGAGCATCCAGGTCGGGCTGCCCGCCCAAGCGGTCCGTCACGTCCTGCTCGACGACGCCGATGCCGAGACCGTCCTCGGGCTCGTCGGCGCGATCACCCAACCGACCACCTGCGTCAAGGCCTTTCTGGAACCGAACGCCATGGAGCCGTGGTTCTCACCCGAGTGGGAGCCGACGGATCCCGGCTTCCTGATGGCCGTCGACCTGCGTGCGTCCGCCGTGCGCGCGCCTGACGGCTACACGGTCACCACCGCGACCGTCGACGAGGTGATGAGCGTGCGCATCCTGGCCGCCGACGGCGCGCTCGCCGCGGGCGGTCGGATCGGACTGACAGGCGCAGCCTGCGTCTTCGACCAGATCATCACCGAGGAGGCGCACCGGCGCCGCGGCCTCGGGACGGTCGTGATGGGCGCACTCACCAACGCGGCCGTCGAGCACGGTGTGGCCACCGGCATCCTGGGCGCGACCGTACCGGGCCGAGCGCTCTACGAGGCGCTCGACTGGAAGGTCCTCGCACCGCTGACCGGCTTCACGTACAAGCCCGTCGGCACCTGAACCGCGACCCGCGTACCGGCGGGGCTCCTCGACCAGTGGGAGTGGGGCTTCACCGGACCGAAGGCCGTCTCGACCGCGGCTCCGCCCGGGGTATAGTGGCTCTTGAGCTCGCGGCCGTGGATTTCGGTTGCGGCGTCAGGCGTTGGTGGTCCAAGGAAAGACATCCCACTTCCCGTGGGGGAATGCAGGTGCAAGGCCTGCCCAGCGCTCGATCAAGGTCCCGACCTCCTTTGGAGGTCGGGACCTTTTCATTGACCATCACGGTCGGGGCGGAGCGCCTGCGCGCCCTCTTGGCAGGCTCGTGGTCGTCGAGCAACCGGGCCGGTGGCGCCGAGGTTTACAGCCCGTTGGTGAAGAGGAGCTCGTTCGGGCTGCTCTTGCTCACCTTGCTCAGGACGTCCTTGGTGGACACGTCGCCCAGGTACTCGGCGATCTCGGCCGGGTCCGCCTTGGGGTGGGCCTGCTTGTAGAGGGCGACGGTACCGGCGACGTGCGGGGAGGCCATCGACGTGCCGTTCAGGGAGACGGAGCCGCCGCCGAACTTGGCGGAGAGGATGTCCTCGCCGGGGGCGTAGATCTCGACGCAAGTACCCCAGTTGGAGAAGTCCGTCTCCTCGTCGTACCGGTTGGTCGCCGCCACCGTGACCACCCGCTCGGCGGAGGCGGGGGAGACCTGACAGGCGTCCTTCGAGTCGTTGCCGGCGGCGAGGACGGGCAGGACACCCGAGTCGGAGAGGGCCGTCGCGGCGTTGTTCAGGGCCTGCGACAGGTCCCCGCCCAACGAGCCGTTGAGGACCGCCGGCTGCGTGGCGTTCTTCGCGACCCAGTCGAAGCCGGCGATCATCCCGGAGTACGTGCCCTTGCCGTCGCAGCCCAGGACACGGACGCTGACCAGGCTCGCCTTGCTCGCGACCCCGTACGTCTTCCCCGCGACCGTGCCCGCGACGTGTGTCCCGTGCCCGTTGCAGTCCTGGCCGTTCCTCCCGTCGCCAATGGCGTCGAAGCCGAAGGTGGCGCGCCCGCCGAATTCGGTGTGCGCGTAGTCGATGCCGGAGTCCAGGATGTACGCGGTCACGCCCGCGCCATTGCCGTCGGTGGTGAAGTTGCCGTCGAGAGGCAGGTTCCGCTGGTCGATCCGGTCCAGCCCCCAGGCCGACGCGGGACCGCGGGGAGCGGACACGCCGGCGGTGGTCATGGCCCCGGGGGCGGCGAGCTTCGCGTCTTCCTCGACCGCCTTCACGCCGAGGCTGTTGCGTACGAGCGTCAACTGCAGCGGGGTGAGGGGGACGGCGAAGCCGTTGAGTGCCTTGCTGTAGACGAACGTCGGCTTCAGACCGAGCTTCTGAGCGGCCTTGGCCGGGTCCACGAGCTTGTCGAGGGTCACGATGTACTGACCGGGCACCGGGACCGCCGCACGGATCAGCGGCGCGGGTTCCGGTGCGGGGGCCGAGGCGGACGCCGTACCGGAGGCGAGGGGCCCGGTCAGGGCGAGGGCGGCGGTGACGGCGCCGGCGAGAGCGAGCTTGCTGCGAGTGTTCACGTGGTGAGGCGATCATGCAGGAACGATCATGCTCAAGAACCCTCCCGGCGATTCGCCCGCGGGGCGGAAGCACCACCGCATTGCGCTCCGCCATCCAGGTGTCCACCGACACCGACCGGTGCGGTCGACCTCACGTACGGGGGCGTGGCTCGCGGGATCGGCGGTGGGGGACGGGTGACCCGTACCCGTGGGTAGGTTTCCTCGGAGCTCGCGGGCTTAGACTCCCGGCATGAAATGGGGGAGAGCGGCGATCGCTGCGGGGCTCGTGTTGCTGCTGAGCGGATGCGTGGCCAAGTACAACCCGCTCTTCGTCGGTGGTGGCAGCTCCACACCGGTGATCGGCTGGCGTGATTGCCCAGGTGCCACACACGACGGTGTTGCCGAGTTGGGGCTCTACGCGGGGGCGGCCGAGCCCACCGTGGATGACCCCGGCGAGCTGATTTGGCACATCAAGGCAACCCCGGGCAACCTCTCGAAGCGCATCTCCATCGGTGAGACGCCAGAAGGGTTCGCGACCCTTCTGCCCATGACCACCCAGCTGCGCTCCGGGACCACTTACGCCCTCAGAACGAATATGTCCCCCGACGATCCGGTATCCGGATTCGTCACCTTTCGCCCCGAGCAACTTGCGGGCGGACAAGTGGTCTTCGGCAACGGCAATGAGGAATCACCGAGTGACTACCGGAGTCGTGACGACGAAGACTTCGGATGCTTCGCCGGGTGACGAGTGAGGGGGGGCACCCCGGGCTTGCGGCACGCGGAGGTCGTCGTCCCTCCCCGACATCGGTGACCCTGTTCCGGCCGCCACCGACGAGCGCCGTGGTCCGCCGGCCGTCGCGGGTCCGACGGCCTCGGAGTGACGTAGGGTGATCGACGAAGCCGTACTGCCCGTCGCCGTACCGCTGCACGCACGACGAACGGCCAACGAACGGCCAACGAACGGAACCAGGGGAGGGGACCCACCACGATGAAGCTCGGGGAAGCGCTGGCGGAGCGCGCGGAGGCGGCTCGCCGCGTCGAACAGTTGCGGGCCCGCATCGTGGCCAACGCCCGTCACCAAGAAGGTGAGACCCCTGCCGAGGATCCGGCCGTGCTGCTCGCCGAGGTCACCGAGACCCTCGACGCCCTGGAGTCCCTGATCCGGCGCGTCAACCGGACCAACGCCGCAGTCGACATGGGTGCCGACGGCACCCTCACCGACGCCCTCGCCCGCCGCGACACCCTGCGGCTGCGCCACTCCGTACTCACCTCGGCCGCCGACGCCGCCGCCGGTAGCGGTGAGCGCGGACACGGCCGCCAGCTGCGATCCGAGCTGATGGTGCTCCCCGCGCTGCCCGTCGCCGAGCTCCGTGCCCGCGCCGACGACGCCGCCCGCGAGATCCGCGAGATCGACGTACGCATTCAGCGCACCAACTGGGAGGCCGACCTCCTGGACTGAGACCGGCGGTGCGGAGCAGGTAGTCGCTCCGGAGGCGTGCACAACCGAGGGCCGGCGGTTACCGGCCCGACTGGCGCGCGGAGAGCAGCGCATCGGGTTCGACTCCCGAAGCGACAGTGCAGCTCAGCAGCGTGACAAGTCACCGTGCACCGCGCACATTTCATCACCACGTGCAGATCCGGTCGTGACGAGGGCGGGCTCGGGGCATCCGCACCGCAGGACGGCGCCCGGTCCGGGGCTGAGGCTCCCGGACCGGGCGCCGTGTCGTGCGCGGGGACGGTGTCGGCTTCCGACGTCGTGGTGTTCCGGTCCGCACCGGACGGCGCGCTCGGCTGCGGGGATCACCCGTGAGTCCACGCCCGGCAGACGCTCGACCACCGCGTCGCAGCCGGTCTCCTCGGCGACCTCGCGGATCACCGTGCCGACCGGATCCTCGGCGTGTTCGACCCTTCCGCCCGGGGGCGTCCAGTCGGGTTCGCCGTTCGGCGGCAGATGACGGGCGGGCAGTACCCGTCCGTCCTCGATGCACACGGCGTACGCCGCCAGTCGGAAACTCGTCACGAGCCTCAGGCCATCCCGGTGTTCGACCCCGGCGCATCGCCGGTCGGGGCCCACGGGGCGGGGTCACGGGGCGGGGCCACGGCGTCGGGTTGCGGTAAGCGCGGAGGGGTCGAACGGCCGACGGACGTGAGGGAGACGAAAGGTCGGTCCCTCGTACGTTCGGGGTGTCAGTCGGACTTCCACCCCAAGGAGCACCTCATGAACACCGCAAAGCGCATCGCCGCCACTTGTGCCGCCGTCCTGCTCAGCACCCTGGCCCTCGGCGGGGCCGCCCACGCCGACGGCCAGGGCGGCGGCGCGGTCAAGGCTCCGTACGAGCGGACGGTCAAGGCCGCTCCGGGTACGGACGGCGTCGCGGCACGGAAGGTGCGGCCCGCCTCGAAGGACGACCCGCACGGCCGGACGGTCAAGGCCGCTCCGGGAACCGCCCACGTACCGGCAGGCAAGGTGCGGCCCGCGTCGCAGGGCGGTTCTCACAGTGAGACGGTCGAGGCGGCCCCGGGCACCGACCACGTTCCGGGGCACCCGGCCAGGGACTGATCCCCACCGGGGGCGGAGGGGCCGCCCCCGGCCTCCGCCCCCGGCGGCGGGTCAGCGGCTCACGGCTGTCTCCCGTTCCATGCGCGTCAGCTTCTCGGGGTTGCGCACGGTGTAGAGACCCGTGACGAGGCCGTCGTCGATCCGCACGGCCACGACCATGTCGATCTCCCCGTCGATCCGCGTGACCAGAGCCGGGTGGCCGTTGATCTGCGTCGACTCCACCGTCGAGACGGGGCCGAACACCGCAACGCCTGCGGCCAGCGCGCGGGCCACCTTCTCGGCGCCCACGACGGGCCGCGGCATCGCCTGCTTGATGCCGCCGCCGTCGCTCAGGGCGACGACGTCCGGCGCGAGGAGGTCGAGCAGGCCCTGCAGGTCCCCCGTCTCGACCGCCCGTCGGAAGGCCCCGAGCGCGGCCCTGGACTCGGCGGCGGACACCTCGCCGCGCGGTCGGCGCGCGGCGACGTGTGCCCGAGCGCGGTGGGCGATCTGACGGACCGCGGCCCGGCTCTTGTCGACGGCCTCCGCGATCTCGTCGTACCCGAGGTCGAACACCTCCCGCAGCACGAACACCGCCCGCTCGGTGGGCGCGAGGGTTTCCAACACCAGCATCATCGCCATCGACATGCTGTCGGCCAGCTCGACGTCCTCGGCCACGTCGGGTGCGGTCAGCAGCGGCTCGGGCAGCCATGGCCCCACGTACGACTCCTTGCGCCGCGCGAGCGTACGCAGCCGTCCGAGCGCCTGGCGGGTGGTGATCCGGACCAGGTACGCACGCCGGTCCCGCACCACGTCGGGATCGACACCCACCCAGCGCAGCCAGGTCTCCTGGAGGACGTCCTCCGCGTCAACGGCCGACCCGAGCATCTCGTAGGCGATGGTGAACAGCAGCCTGCGGTGGGCGACGAACGTCTCGGTGGCGGCGTCGGGACGGCGGTCGTCCTCATGACTCATGCGGTGTCTCCTGCTTCTTCGTTTGCTTCTTCGATCTCGACCCGGTCATCACAGGACACCGGCCCGACCCGGTCTGTGACACCACGCGCCCTGTGACGCGTGACACGTTCGCGTCGGTGTCACAGACCCCGGACCGCCGGCATCTCATGTCCGACCAGTCACCAAGGCGGGAGGCCGACATGAAGGTTGTAGTGGTGGGCGGCGGATACGCGGGCATGTACGCGGCAAACCGGCTGGCGAAGAAGGTGAAGAGCGCCGAGGTCACGGTGATCAACCCGCGCCCCGACTTCGTGGAGCGCGTACGGCTGCACCAGCAGATCGCGGGGACCGCCGTCGCTGCCACGCCCCTGACCTCGATGCTGCGCGACGGGATCACCTCGCGCGTCGGCACCGTCGAGAAGATCTGCGACGGGGGCGTCCGCCTCGACGACGGGGCGAGCCTCGACTTCGACCACGCGTTCCTCGCCGTGGGCAGCACCGTCGTACCCATGCCGGGAACGGTTCCGGTGGGAACGTGGGAGGGAGCGGAACGGGCCCGCGTGGCGCTCGCCGCACTTCCCGCGAGCAGCACCGTCACGGTGATCGGGGGCGGCGCGACGGGCATCGAGACGGCGGCCGAGGTGGCCGGGGCCAGGCCGGACCTCCGGGTACGGCTCGTGGGCTCGTCCGTTGCCGGCATCTTCTCCCGCCGCGCGTACCGGCGGGTCCGCGCCGGACTGGAGCGGCTGCGGGTCGACATCGTGGACGACGGCGTCACGGAGGCCACCGACGGAGCCGTTCGCCTCCGGTCGGGCGCCGCCCTCGCCTCCGACCTGACCCTGTGGGCGATCGTGGCCGACGTACCCGACCTCGCCGGGCGGAGCGGTCTCCAGGTCGACGCGGACGGCCGTGCGGTCGTCGACGAGTACCTGCGCAGCGTCAGCGACGAACGGATCTTCGCCGTGGGCGACTGCGCGGCCGTGCCCGGAGCCCGTTTCGCCTGCGCGCTCGCGGTACCGCAGGCCGCTCACGCGGTGGACACCCTGGTCCGTCTGACCGAGGGCCGAGTGCCCGAGCCGTACTCCCCGCGCTACGTCGCCCGCGCCGTCACCC
Organism: Streptomyces sp. Isolate_45; assembly: GCF_024721315.2. GTDB lineage: Bacteria > Actinomycetota > Actinomycetes > Streptomycetales > Streptomycetaceae > Streptomyces. The sequence continues at coordinate 10,955 of NZ_JANFAK020000092.1, read as the reverse complement.
TCGGACGGAAGAACGCGGTGGGCCAGTTCACCCGCCCCGACGACACCCTCCGGCGGGGCTACGTCACGGGGCGCACCGCGGTAGTGATCAAGGAGATGGCGTCCCGCGGCGGGAAGTACGGTGCGCGCACGGGCACGGGTGCCTGAGGACGGGGCCCGGGCGGACGTGCTCCCGGGCCCCGCCGGCGCGGCCTCCGGGCGGGACCCCCGCCTGCCGGAGCGTCAGGCCCGGCCCCACGCCGCCCCGCGTCCGGGCGCGGAGGCTGATCGAGCTACTTCACGGCTGCGCGAAGGGCGGGTGGGCCTTCGGTCGTGCAGGCTGGGCGACGGAGGTGATCGCGATGACGCACGAAGATCCGTCCCGGCGGGCGGGGCAAGGCGTGCCCGGGGACATGGACCTGGCGGTGCTGGACGCCCTGTTCACCCAGTCGCCCGTCGGCCTGCACGTCCTGGACACGGACCTGAGGCTGGTACGGATCAACACCGCCACGCGCTCCATGCACGACGTTCCCGTCGAGGACCTGCTGGGGCGTCGCTTCTCCGAGGCCTTCACGGGACTGAACTCCCCGGCCGAAGCCACGCGGATGATCCGCGGGGTCCTCGAGACCGGAGTTCCGGTACGGGAACGGGTGGTGCGCACCCGGCTGGACTCCGACCAGGGCCGGGAGCGGGCCCGCTCGGTGTCGGTGTTCCGCCTGACCGACGAGGAGGGGGTGGTTCTGGGGGTGGCGGTCGCGGTCGTTGACGTCACGGAGGCGGAGGAGGCGCGCGCCCTGCTGCGGGTGCTGGACGCGGTGCGCGAGCGCGTGGGACAGTCCCTCGACGTGATCACCACCTGTGAGGAGCTGGCGGAGGCCCTCGTGGTGGCCTTCGCCGATGTCGCCGTGGTCGAGGTCGTGGAGGCCGTGGTCCGGGGCGAGGAGCCCCCGGCGGGCCCGCTGGCGCAGGACGTGCCGTTGCGGCGTGCGGCGTTCAGGTCCCGTGGGGACGGTCGGCAGGAGCAGGCCCATCCGGTGGGTGACGTGCGCAGTCTTCGCAATCCCACCCCCTACAGTCGGACGTTGACGGACCTGCACCCCCGGATCGTCGCCCTGGACGAGGACAGCCCGTGGCTGGGGACCGACCCGAGGCGGGCCGGCGCGATCCGCGCCTCCGGCGCCCACAGCCTGCTGGTGGCCCCGCTGGCCCTGCGGGGCAGCGCCCTGGGCCTGGTCAGCCTGTACCGCACGGCGGGCTCCTCCCCTTTCGACCCGGGCGATCTCGGTCTCGTCCGCGAGGTGTGCGCCCATACCGCGCTGTGCGTCGAAAACGCCCGCCGCTTCACCCGCGAGCACACCATCGCCGCGACGGTCCAACGACATCTGCTGCCGCGCCACCCCGTGGGGCGGAGCACCGTCGACACGGCTCACCTGCACGTCCCGGCCGAGGACGGGGGCGGGGGCTGGTTCGACGTGATCGCCCTGTCGGGCGCCCGCACCGCCCTCGCCGTCGGCAACGTCTCCGGACACGGCATCCACACCGCGACGATGATGGGGCAGCTGCGCACCGTCGTCCACGCCCTGGCCGCCCTGGACCTGGAACCGGACGAACTCCTGGCCCGCCTCGACGACACCGCGGGCTTCCTGGCAGCGGAACGTACGACCCCGCCCACCGGCCCCGCGCGCCTGCTGCCGCTGTCCGCGAGTTGCCTCTACGGGGTGTACGACCCCTTCGAGCGGACCTGGACCTTCGCCTGCGCGGGCCAGCCGACTCCGCCGGTGATCGTCCGTCCCGACGGGTCGGTCGAGGCCGCGGACCTCGCCGTCGGGCCGGTGCTGGGCGGCGGCGGGGGCTGGCCCTTCGCCACGACGACCGTCGAACTCCCCGAAGGCAGCACCCTCGCCCTCTACACGCCCGGGCTGCTCCCGGTGGCCCCGACCACGAGCCATGACGTCCCGGACGTACTCCGCGAGGCCCTTGCCCATCCGGACCGGCCCCTCCAGGAGCTGTGCGACAACACCCTGTACGCGCTCGGGACCGGCAACGGTGACGGTGACGCGGTCCTCCTGCTGGCCCGCACCCGGCCCTTCCCCGACCACGGCGCGGCCACCCGACTCCTGGCCGACGACCTCTCCGAGGCGGCCGCCGCTCGCGAGTACGCCCGCCGGACGCTCACGAGCTGGGGAGTGGACGAGGACACCGCGGCCGCCACCGAACTGATCGTCAGCGAACTGGTCACCAACGCCCTGCGCTACGGAAGCCCGCCCCTGCGGCTGCGCCTCATCAAGGACCGCTCCCTCACCTGCGAGGTGTACGACGCGAGCACCACGAGCCCGCACCTGCGCCACGCCCGCGCGGTGGACGAGGGCGGCCGCGGGCTGTTCATCGTCGCGCAGCTCGCCCAGCGCTGGGGCATCCGCTACACGGCCACGGGCAAGACCGTGTGGACCGAGCAGGCCCTCGCGTACTGAACCGGGGCACAGCCCGGGAACCCGGTGTCCGGCGGGGGATCCCTGACGGATTTCCTGCCGGGCGAGCCCCATGGTGAGGAACGGCCGGGTGGGGCAAGCCCTACCCTCCACCGGCGGGGTAGCAGGCTCGTCGCGGCATCGCGAAACCGCGATCGTGGTCCCATGACTGACACCGCCTCACGCCCCACTGTGTCGCAGGCGCCCACCGCGCCCGAGCCGCGTGCCCGCCGGTTCCGCAGCGAGCTGGGCTACCTGCTGTCCGGACTACCCCTCGGGCTGGCGGCGTTCACCGTCGCGGTGACCGGAGTCGCCCTCGGGGCGTCCACCCTCGTGGTCTGGGTCGGGCTGCCGATCCTGGCCGGAACGTTGCGAGCGGCCCGGTCCCTGGCCAACCGGGAGCGCCGGCGCGTAACGGCCGTCACCGGCCGCCCGTTGCCCCCGCGCCACCCGCTGCCGTCCGGCACGGGATGGGCGGGAACGCTGCGCGCGGTGCGCGACCCACGGTCCTGGCGCGACCTCGTCCATCCGGTCGTCGCCTTCCCGCTCCAGGTCATCACCTTCAGCGTGGCCCTGACATGGACCCTCGGCGGCATCGGCGAGCTGCTCTACGCCACCTGGTCGTGGTCCCTGCCCCGGGGAGATGACAACCAGGGCCTGGCCGAGCTGGTCTTCGACACCTCCTCGCGGGCCGCCGACATCGGCTTCAACACAGCCATCGGGGTGTTCCTCCTGGCCACCGCGGTCCCCGTGGTCCGCGCCCTGGCCGGACTCCGGACGCGGCTCGCCGTCGCCCTGCTGACCGACCGGGCCGCGTAGGGACGGGCCGCCCGGGCATGCCGGCGCGATCCCTGCCCGGACCGCCGGGGCCCGGTCGTTCATGGCCACGAACACGGCATGACCGCAGTGCCCATCGGGCGGGAGCGTCCTGAGTCAATCGAAGAGGGCAATGAGCCCGTTCACCCAGACCGCGAGGAATGCGAGGACCGCCACCAGCAAGCCGATGCCCACCAGTACGCCGCCGACCGTCCACGGCTCGGAGGGCGACTCGTGTTCCTCGATCAGGTCGTCCCGGTAGGAGCCGGGGTCGTCCCAGTCGACCGGGTGCCCCAGCTCCTCGGCGCAAGCGGTCCGCACCGCGGCCAGTTGCCCCCGCGCGAAGGCGGTGGCGGCGCCCGCCTCGGGGCCATGCCAGGCGAGGGCCTTCATCCGCCAACCGGGCGATCCGTACCGCGCCTCGAAAGCGGCTGTCTCGTCGGCGTTCCGGTCCTCTTCCAGGTACATCCAGCGTCCCGCCTCGGCCGCGTCGTCGTAGAGCCGGTATATCCCGGCCAGTCGACGGCGGAGCGTCAGGTCGTGCGGGAAGGACGAGATGAGACCGCGCAGGCGCTGGCGCGCGATGGGAATCCGGCCGGCGGCCAGGTCCGCGTCGATTCGCGCAAGGGTCTCGTTCAGGGGCATGAACTCATGATCGGATACCGCACCGACCTGCGTCGACCTGGTTTGTGGCCGGCCGTCGCGGCCGCCACGGCCGTACGCCACGTCCGCCGCCCGGAGCACCACCTGGGGGCGAACATCCAGCCGGACAACACCCCTTCGCTGAACCTCGTCCGACGCCTCGGCTTCCGGCACGAGGGCACCTCGACCGCCTCCCAGTACATCGACGGCGCTTGGAGGGACCACGAACGCCGGGCCATCACCGCCGGGAAGGCGGGATGGCGGGATGAGCGGCTCCGCATCAACCCATGCGCCGGTAGGCGCCGGGTGCGGTTCCGTGCGCGCGTTTGAACGCGTTGGCGAAGGCGAACTCGGACGTGTAGCCGACCTGGCCGGCCAGGGACCTCAACGGTGCGTCCGACGTCCGTAGCAGGCGCGCCGCCGTGGTCATCCGCCACCAGGTCAGGTAGCCGAGGGGTGGTTGGCCGACCAGGGTGGCGAAGCGTCTGGCGAAGGCTGCCCGGGAGAGCCCGGCCTCCGCGGCGAGCCTCGCCACGGTCCACGGGGCTGCCGGGTCTCGGTGGATGGCGTGGAGGGCAGCGCTGACGGGCGGGTCGTTCAGCGCGGCGGCCCACCCGGTGGTGGCACCTCGGGCGGGCCGTTCGGCGAACCAGATGCGCAGGATGTACAGCAGGAGCGTGTCCAGGAGCGCGGGTACGGCCGCGTCCGTTCCCAGCCGAGGGCTCTTCAACTCGGCGGCCAGGAGTTCAACGGCCGCACGCAATTCGGGGTCGCGGTCCGACCGCGCCGGCAGGTGGATCAGATCCGGAAGGGTCAGCAACAGCGGGTGAGTGCGGGACGGGTCGAGCCGGTAGGCCCCGCACAACACCACCGTGACCTGTCCGCCCTCTCCGGTCCGGTCGACGCTGTCCGAGGCGTAGGCGTCGTACGGCTCGTGGTCGTCGGGGTCGCAGGCAGGGGCGGCACCGAGCCCTTCGAGGCTGTCGGCCAGTGTGTGCCCGCTGCCGTGGGGGAGGAACACCACGTCGCCCGTGCCCAGTCGGACGGGCTCCGAGTTCGGGGGCAGCAGCCAACAGGAACCCCGCAGGACCACCTGGAATCCCGCCGACCCGGGGACGGCGGCGAACTCCTGTCCCCACGGGGCGTGCCACCGCACATGGGCCGAGCGGGGACGGCCGGTCCGCGTCACCGCGACCACGTCGCTGAGTACATCCATCCGGCGAGGGTACGGGTGCGAGACGCACGCGCATGAACCGGGTACTTCTGCGCATGGATCGTCTCCCCACGTGGTCGTAGATTCGCGGCATGACGATGATGAAGACCGCCCGCATCCACGAATACGGCGATACCTCCGTGATCCGCCACGACACCGTCGCCCGTCCACGACCCGCCTCCGGTGAAGTGCTCGTCCAGGTCGCCGCGACCTCGTTCAATCCCACCGAGTCCGCCCTGCGCGCCGGGCTGCTGCACGCGTTCCTCCCTGTGGACCTGCCCTACACCCTGGGCTGGGACGTCGCCGGCACCGTGGTCGAAATCGGCCCGGGGACGGAGGGCCGCGCCGTCGGCGACCGCGTCGTCGGGCGGCTCGACGGCGGGGGTGCGGCCGCCGAGTACGTCCGCGCGCCCGCCGCCCTGTTGGTGCCGGCCCCGGCGTCCGTTCCGCTCGCTCACGCCGCGGCACTTCCCGTGGCCGGCCTGACGGCCTGGCAGGCGGTGTTCGAGCACGGGAAGGTGACTGCCGGTCAGCGGGTGCTGGTCAACGGCGCGGGCGGCGGCGTCGGAGGCTTCGTTACGCAACTGGCGAAGCATGCCGGAGCCGAGGTGATCGCCACGGCCGGCCCCCGGAGCACCGAGGCGGTCCGGAGGCAGGGGGCGGACCGATTGATCGACTACACGGCCGGTCCGGTGGGCGACGCCCTCGGCAGCCCGGTGGACACCCTGCTCAATCTGGTCCCGCTGAGCCCGCCGGACGCCGCCGCCCTGGCGACCCTGGTGCGGCCGGGCGGACGGATCGTGTCGATCGCGACCCCGATCGAACCGGCAGTCGGCACCGGTGTGAGCGCGAGGCACCTGGTCGCACGCAACGACGTCACGCACCTTGCGGCGCTCGTGGAACTCGTCGACGCCGCCGCGCTCAGCATCGACGTCAGCGAGTCACGTCCACTGGCCGACCTCGCCGACGTCCACCACCTCAGCGAGTCCGGCCGGATCCGGGGCAAGGTCCTCATCATTCCCTGAGCCCCTCAAGACGTCCTGGGGGAAGGCGTCGGACGTGGCGGGTGACGAGGAGCCGGGCCATGGTCCCCTCGACCACCCACCGGTGGAGTCGGACCCGTACGGCCCTCCGCGACGGGTGATCACGGGTCGGCTCCGGCTGCCCGATCCGGTCGGGCAAGTGGTGGCCTGGCCCTACTGTCAGTGGTTGTCGGGGCTCAGCAGCGTGGCGGCCGCGGTGATGAAGGCGACCGATGCCTCCTTGGCCGCGTGCCGGCGGGCGTCCAGGTCGGTCCGGTCCATGGCCTTGCGCAGTACGTAGGTTGCATCGGCGGCCTGTTGGGCGGGGCCGGCCAGTTCGGGGACCAGGATTTGCAGGCGGATGTGGGGCGCGGTGATTGCGGCACGGGTGTCGTGGGACCTCGTCTGGGCCTCCAACTGGTGCTCGGTGCCCGCCTCGGCCAGAGCCAGGCGCTCCCGATGGAAGATCGCCGAGCGGTGCGCGTCCAGGGCGGCCGCGAAGTCGGTGACGGCGCCGAGCTGGTCCTGGCGGTGGCCGTGGGCGCGCTCCTCGACGAGTGCGGTGCGTGCCGAACGGTGCTGGAGGACACCGGCGGTCAGGGCACCGGCAAGGGTGCCGAGTACGGCAACGATGGAAGGCCATATGGACATGGGGGAGTTGGGTCCTCTCCGGTGGTCGGTTTCTTCTGTGATGAGGCCGGTGGAGTGGACAGCCGGGGACGCGGCCGCGCCTTCGGACGCGGCGCCCGTGAGGGTGTGCGACGGGCTCGCGGCCGCCCGCCGCACCGGTCCGGTGGCAGCCCGCACGTTACGGGTGTTGTTCGGCGGCCATGGCCTCGAAGGTCTGCCGCATCATCCCGTCGATGGCGCCCGGCCGTTCGACCAGGGAATCGAAGAGGTCGGCGAGGAGCCACAACACGAAGCCGTGGACCAGAGCCTCTTCCGGCGGGATCGGACCGAATTGCTCTCGCCACGCCACGGTGTCCATGCCCATCGCGGCGGCCATGAGGACGCCGGTGACCATCGGGACCTGAGTCGGGTCGGCCGTCTCGAAGGTGGGAAGTCCGCGGATCACCGCGGGGATCAGATCGTTGAGCGGATCGAGCCGATCCTTGCCGCCGGGTTGCTCGGCGATCAGGTATCCGGTCAACACGCCCACCAGGAAAACCGTGCCCCGGGACACCTCCGCACGCCCGTGGGCGTCCACTGCGGCCCCGACCCGCTGCTGCGCCTGCCGGCGCTCCTGGGCGGAGGTGCGTTTCTCCAGGACCCGGTATGAGTCCCACGCCGCACGGATCGCCTCGTCCACAACTACGCCGTCCTTGGTCATGGAGTGACCGTAGGCCAGATACCGAAGGATGGCTCGTCAGATGTGGCCGATGCCGATGGTGGGGTCGTGGTGGATCAACGTCCGCAAGCCCGGGTGGTACTGGACGCTCTCGCCGGTGAGCAGCACCGGCCGCCCGCAGGCCCTGCCCACCTCGGTCAGGAATCGCAGCACGGCGGCCACACCCGCTCCGTCGAGGACGTCGTCGGGCCACAGCGAGAATTCGATCTCCTCCTCGTCGTAAGGCAGGGCGAAGAACCATACGGCGCCGAACCGGGCCCGGAAGCTGAAAGTCGTCCCTTCCCCGTCCGGCTCGTCACACCAGGCGCGGAAGAGGTCGGCGACGGCGGGCCGTACCGGATCGAGCCGGTCGTAGGGGTGTTCCACCTCGGTCTCGTCGGCCACGGTCCGCAGACGTTCGAGGACCGCGATCCAATCGGCGCGCGTCACATCCAATACCCGGATGTCCCGCAGGCTGCCGTCGATGTGGAAGACGTCGCACATCCACGGCTCGGGGAGGCAACGGGCACGGGTTTCGTACCCGTGGACGCGGCGGCAGACGTCGTGCGACGTTTCCCCGTCCCGGTCCTCGGGCTCTGTCCTTCCCATGGCGCCAGGATACGTGCGGTGTTCGGCGCCGTTCGACTCCGTCGGCGGCGCTCGTGGTGGCCGCCTGCATCAGCTCCTCCCGTCCGGTGCGTGACGGAACGAGGGCACGGGCCGCGTTCGCCGCCCCGGCTAATGTGGATCAAGCCGGTCGGCACGCTTGGACGGGGGCGGGACGAAGATGACAACTGCGGATATCCAAAAGGTCGGTGAGACCGTAGAGGCCGTCAACGGCCTGACGGCACGGTGGGTGGAGAAGGCCGATGCGGGCACGGTCCTTTCTGCCGCCGGGGTGTGGCCGCTGCTCGCCCTCCTGGCCGATGGCGCCGCCGGCTCGGCGCGCGCCGAACTGACGGAGGCGGTCGGACTGCCCACCGAGCGGGCCGCGGCCGCCGCTCGGGAGTTCCTCGGCGCACTCGACGGGCTCCGGGCGGTGGACATGGCGGTGGGCCTGTGGACCAGCCGGAGTCTGAAGGTCCACAAGGAGTGGGCGGCGGGACTGCCTCCGCGTTCTCACGGGACCTTGAGCGGGTGGCCGTGGTCGGACCGGAGAGCACTCGACGCGTGGGCCGCGGAGCGGACCGGCGGACGGATCGAGCGGATGCCGGTGGGCCTGAACAGGGACACCAAGTTCGTGCTGGCGAGCGCGCTCGCCCTGGAAACCGAGTGGATACGTCCCTTCACCGCGGAGTTCGCCCGCCCCCGCTCCGGCCCGTGGGAGGACCGGCAACTGGCCGGACTGCACCGCACCACCTCGCTGATCGACCGCGTCGGCGTGGCCGAGACACCCGCCGGGCAGATCACCAACCTCCGGGTGGTGGGCAACGCCGGCATCGACGTGCACCTGGTCCTCGGAGAGGAGGACGTGCCCGCGGCGCGGGTCCTGAAGGCAGGCATCGACGTTCTCGCGGGTCGGCACGACATCGTGCCGGCCGGTCGGCTCCCGCACGGCACGGCCGGACCCGGCCTCACCGTCAGCAGGGTGCGCCACTTCCGTCCGGCCCCGCCGACGCTCCACGTCAGGACCGTCGCCTTCGACATCCTGGCCAAGCACGATCTGCTCGTCCACGCCGACACCTTCGGGCTGCGCACGGCCTCCGAAGCATCCACAGGACACTTCCCCGGCATCAGCGACCGCCCGACAACGATCCGCTCGGCCGAACAGGCTGCGTCCGCGGCCTTCACCGACAGGGGCTTCAAGGCGGCCGTGGTGACCGCCATGGAGGGGATGGCAGGCAGCGCCCCGCGTCCGGAGACGACGTACCTGACCACCGAAGTGGACGCCACGTTCCACCGACCCTTCGGCTTCCTCGCCGTACACCGCCTGTCGGGCCTGGTCCTCGCAGCCGGCTGGGTCACGGACCCGGATCCGTACCGCGAGTCGAAAGAGGCCTGGTGACCGACCTACCCGGCGGCTGCTGAAGCGGACCACCCTGACGAAAACTCCGGCGAACCCGGCCCCCCACAGCTCGACGAGTGCCGTGGCCATGCAACCAAAGGGCGGGGCTCCCCGTCATGGCAAAGGGGACATCCCCACGGGGACACGACCCTCGCCCCACCTGGCGGCTGCCGGACCGCACACCGGTGTCCCGGGCCCGCCGGGTGGGACGTACGGCACACGCACCGAAGCTCCACCGAACGCTTAAGGAAGAACCCTTGAAGGTACTGATCGCGGGCGGCGCCGGTTTCATCGGCTCGACCATCGCCTCGGCCTGCATCGACGACGGCATCACCCCCGTCATCCTCGACAACCTGGCCACCGGCCGCCGCGAGTTCACCGAGGGCCGGACCTTCTACGAGGGCGACATCTGCGACGGCGCCCTCGTCGACCGCATCTTCGCCGACCACCCCGACATCACCACGGCCATCGACTGCGCCGCCCTGATCGTCGTCCCCGACTCCGTCGCCAACCCCCTCGGCTACTACCGCGAGAACGTGTCCAAGGGCATCCAGTTCCTCGAACACCTCACCCGCAACAACTGCCGGAACCTCCTCTTCAGCAGTTCCGCCTCCATCTACCGGGCCGACCCGGAGGACTTCTCCGTCGACGAGAACTCGCCCCTCGAAACCCTGAGCCCCTACGCGCGTACCAAAGCCCTCTTCGAGACGGTCCTGGCCGACGTCGCCGCCGCCGGAACCCTCAACGTCATCTCGCTGCGCTACTTCAACCCCATCGGCGCCGACCCGCTCCTGCGCACCGGCCTGCAGATCCGTACCCCCACCCACGCCCTGGGCAAGATGATCGACGTCCACCACGCGGGCAGTCCCTTCCCCCTCACGGGCACCGACTACCCCACCCGTGACGGCTCCGGGATCCGTGACTACGTGCACGTCTGGGACCTCGCCGCCGCTCACGTCAAGGCCGTCCAGCAGTTCACGGCCATCACCCGCGACGAGCCCTACCGCGTCATCAACCTCGGCACGGGGCGCGGTACCACCGTCCGGGAACTCGTCACCGCCTTCGAGAACGTCACCGGGGCCCCGCTGACCACCGTCGAGACCGACCGGCGCCCCGGCGACTCCGCCGGTGCCTACGCCCGAGTCGACCTAGCGCAGGAACTCCTCGGCTGGAAGGCCCGGCACTCCCTCGAAGAGGGCATCGCCGACTCCCTGCGCTGGTACGAGCGCCGCGACACCACCCTGACCACGGACTGACCGGCACGACGCCGCTGCGCGAGCGGCAGGCGCGCACGGGTGGAACAGGGCCGCCCCCATGACGTCGGGACATCGCGAAAACGCCCGGCGGGGTGTCCCGGCCGGGCGTTGTCGTGTGTGTGCTGGCGTGTGTGGTGCTGTGTCCGTTGGTGGCTCAGTACCAGTGGTGGGTCTGCCAGAAGTTCCAGGCGCCGACGGGGCTGCCGTAGCGGGAGTTCATGTAGTCCA
>NZ_JANFAK020000091.1 GCF_024721315.2 Streptomyces sp. Isolate_45 | reverse complement strand
CCCCCCCCCCCCCCCCCCCCCCCCCCCCCCCCCCCCCCCCCCCCCCCCCCCCCCCCCCCCCCCCCCCCCCCCCCCGGACGCATGCGCGGGGCCCTGTCGGGCACCTGCGCAGCGTGACCGAGATCCCCCGCACCGCACCGCGCCCGGTCGGCCGGCCCACCGTCGCCCTCGCCGCGCGCACCCGCGCCGAGCTGCGGCGTACGGCCGTCCGTGTCTGGAACGACAACCTCGCCGACCACGCGGCCGCCCTCACGTACTACGCCGTCCTCGCGCTGCTGCCCGCCCTGGCCATCGCGGTCTCCCTGGTGGGGTTGTCGGGCGGGGCGACGACGGAGCGGCTCATCACCGAGCTGACCTCCTACGCACCGCCCCAATCGGCGCAGGTGCTGCGCGACGCGCTCGGGGGTCTCCTGGCGGAACGTTCGTCGATGGTGGCCCTGCTGATCAGCGGTGTGGTGAGTTCGCTGTGGTCGGCGTGCAGTTACCTGGCGGTGTTCCGTCGCGCCCTGCACACCATGCACGGGGTGCCCGAGACCCGGCCCCCGCTGCGGGCGGCCCACATGCTGGTCGTCAACGCCATGTCGCTGCTGGTGCTGCTCGTCGCCGGGGCCGTCGGTCTGGTCGTGTCCGGGCCGGTGGGCCGGTGGGTGGTGCGGGCCACCGGAGGGGACAGCCCGCACGTCATCGCGCTGCTGCGCTGGCCCGTGCTGCTGGCCGTCGTCACGTTCCTGGTGCTGATCCTCTTCCGGACCGGCCCGGCCCAGAGCCGGGGCACGCGACGGGGTCTGCCCGGCGGCGTACTGGCGGCGCTGCTCTGGCTGGCGGCCTCGGGACTCTTCACGCTCTACACGGAGCTGGGCACGTACGGCAGGCTCTACGGCTCGCTGGCCGGCATCGTGGTCTTCCTGGTCTGGCTCTGGTTCGCCAACCTGGCCCTGCTCACCGGAGCCCAGTTCAACGTAGAACGGGCCCGGAGGCCGGCTGCCCGACCGCGGGCGTCCTGAGGCTCAAACGGCCGGGGACGGGGCCGCGTGACCCCGGTACCCGCCCAGGCGGAAACCGTCGATCTCCGCCCACACGACCTTGCCGACGCCGTAGCGGTAGGAGCCCCACCGGTCGGAGAGCACCTGCACGACGCGCAGGCCGTGACCGCCGGGCACGCCCGGCCGGGGTACGGCGCGGGGGCGGGGCGGCAGCGTCACGCCGTCGACCACGTCGATGCGCAGGACATCGCCCGCCGTCAGTACGAGCTCGTGGCAGCCACCCGCGTGCAACTGGGCATTGGCCACGAGCTCGGAGACGACGAGCAGGACGTCCTCGGCGCTCTCCTCCTGGTCCCAACCCCAGTCCCGCAGGGTCCGGCGCGTGAAGTCACGGCCCTTGCCGACCGCACCCCGAATGCTGCCCAGGCTGAGCCGGCGGCTCTGGCCCGACACCGGTGCCGCTGTGCACGGAGGTGCCTCCGTTGCTGCTCCCGTCACGTTCACTGTCCATCACCCCGACCGTTGGCGTTCCTGTGTGCGATGGGGAAGAGGCTCCGTCCGCGGGCCCCTGACGGCCGCCGCGGGTGACCGTCGTCCCCGGACCCGCGTATGCCCGCCCTGGCCGCCCGAACACCGACGCCGGCCCGGATGTCCCCGTACGGGCGTATCCCGCGGGGCGGTGCGACGGTCCGCGATCGGGGCGGCCCATCGGATGCGACCGGGGCGGCATGAGTGCCGTGAAGGTGGACAGCCGCAAGGCATGACACGTATTTCGAGGACAGGCCGCGACGGCGAACACCTGGACCGGGACACCGCCGCGGACGACGGCGCGGGACCCGACGACGAGGTGGAGCGGCGGGCCCCCGACAAGCCGTCCGAGCTGTCGAAACGGTCGTGGGCGGCGGTGCTCCGGGGAACGGTCAAGGAGTTCGCCCAGGACGAGCTGGCCGACCGCGCCGCGGCCCTGACCTACTACGGGGTGTTGGCGCTCTTCCCGGCCCTCCTGGTCCTCGTGTCCCTGCTCGGCGTCGCCGGCGAGTCGACGACGCAGCAGGTGCTCGACAACCTCCGGCAGCTGGCTCCCGGCTCGGTCCGCGACGTGATCAGCGACGCGGTGCGGCAGTTGCAGGGCCGGAGCGGCGTCGGGTCGCTGATGGCGGTGGTGGGTCTGGTCGTCGCGCTGTGGTCGGCGTCCGGGTACATCGCCGCGTTCATCCGCGCCTCTAACGCCGTCTACGACGTGCCCGAGGGGCGTCCGGTGTGGAAGGTCCTGCCGCTGCGCCTGGCACTGACGGTGGCGCTGATGGTCCTCGCCTGTGCCGCCGCCCTGATCGTGGTCTTCACCGGCGGCCTGGCCCGGCGGGCGGGCTCGGCCCTGGGCATCGGCGACACCGCCCTGACGGTGTGGTCGATCGCGAAATGGCCGGTCCTGGTGCTCCTCGTCACGATCATGATCGCGCTCCTGTACTGGGCGGCGCCGAACGCCAAGGGCCGGGGCTTCAAATGGGTCACCCCCGGCAGTTTCCTGGCCCTGGTGATCTGGATGATCGCCTCGGCGGGCTTCGCCTTCTACGTCGCGAACTTCGCTTCCTACAACAAGACGTACGGCACGGTCGCGGGCGTGATCGTCTTCCTGGTGTGGTTGTGGATCACCAACCTGGCCATCCTCCTTGGCCTCGAATTCGACGCGGAGCTGGTCCGCCGGCGCGCGATCGCGGGAGGACTGCCCGAGGACGCGGAGCCCTACGTACGGCCCCGTGACACCACCGCGTGGAGCGACGAGGAACGCCGCCGCATGGAGTGATCCCGGGCGGGCCGGTGCCGCACCACACCGGCCCGCTCGCGGGCGGATGGCCTGCGGGTTACCGGGTAGCCGCGTGGTGGACAGGAACATGACGGAACGCATCACCCCCGCGCCCCTCGGCCCGTATCCGTCCGGCGGCACGAGCGGGGCCGGGACGAGTCAAGGACGAGGTGGACGCATCGTGACCACGACCGAACATCGCGCACACGCCGCCGATCCGTCGGTGAGCGAGCTGGTCTCACGGGCTTCGCAACAGGTCTCGGAACTGGTCCGGGAGGAAATGCGCCTGGCCCGGGCGGAGATGACGCAGAAGGGCAAGCGATTCGGGACGGGGGGCGGCCTGTTCGGCGGAGCCGGCCTCCTCGGCATCCTGGCGGCGCAGGCGCTGGTGGCGGCGGGCATCGCCGCGTTGGCCCTGGTGCTGCCCTGGTGGCTCTCCGCCCTGATCCTCGCCGTGGTGCTGGCCGCGACGGCGGCCGTGCTGGCCATGGCCGGCAAGAAGCAGATCGCGCGGGCCGTCCCGCCCGCGCCCGAACAGACCATCGACAGCGTCAAGGCCGATGTGGCCGCGATCAGGGAGAAGGCCCACCGATGACGAACCACAACGATCAGGCGCAGCCCCACGACAGGTCCACCACGGGTGGTGCTCCCACCCCCGAGGAGCTGCGGGAGCAGATCACGCACACGCGCGACGAACTGGGGCGGACCGTGGAGGCGCTGGCGGCCAAGGCCGACGTGAAGGCCCAGGCGAAGCAGAAGACGGCCGCGGTGAAGCAGGAGGCGTCGGAGAAGGCGGCACTGGTCACCGAGCAGATCCGGGAGAAGGCCGAGCACGCCGCGGACCTCGTACGGGACAAGACGCCGGACCCGATCCTGGAGAAGGCCTCCCGGGCCGCCGCCCAGGTCCGTGAGACCACGGCGCGGGCCGGGCAGCTGGCGTCCGAGAAGACGCCCGACCCGATCCTCGAACGGGCCGGTCACGCCGCGACCGCGGTCCGGGCCAATCGGACACCGCTGCTCGCCGCCGGTGCCGTGCTGGTCGTGTTCCTGCTGATCCGCCGCGGCCGGGGCCGCAAGTGAACGCAGCCAAGATCGCTTACCGGCCGGTCGGGTTGGCCCTGGGCGCCGTCAGCGGCATGATCGCCGGCATGGCCTTCAAGCAGGCCTGGAAGGTGATCGAAGGGGAGGGCGACGCCCCCGACGCCACCGACGAGGACCGAAGCTGGCAGGAGATCCTCACCGCCGCCGCGATCCAGGGCGTGATCTTCGCGGTGGTCAAGGCCGCCGTCGACCGGTCGGGCGCGGTCGCCACCAGGCGCGTGACGGGAATCTGGCCGGGCTGAACCGGTACGACGGACGGCGCCGGGACGCGGCGGGGCACGCTCATACAGGGCGGCGCCCCGCCGGGCGCCCCGGCGCGCAGCCGTTGCCGCACGCGCCCTCCCCGGCCCGTCGACAGCGCGACGGACGCCTCCGTACGTCGTACGACCGCAGCGCCCGGTTGGCGCCGGGTGGCCACGGGCAGGTCGGGATCGCACATCCGAACCTGAGGCCCGAAGGCCCGTGCCCGGGCACGGCCGCAGCGGGCTCGAGCGCCACCCGAACCCGGCCGTGCGGTTCGCCGCGACGCCGGCCCGGCGCGGTCGTTGCCGTTCAGGCGGCGGGTTCGCGCCCCCGGCCGGGTTCCTGGACCGCCGCCGGGCGGGCCTCCCGGTCGGGCGTCCAGTGCGGATCCCGGCCCGTCGCCGCCAGCAGTGCCGTGAACGCCGTCGCCCCGGGCGGTGCCGGGAAGGGGTCCGCGAACATGTTCATCTGCCGAGCGGTGGGACCCATGTCCGTCACCAGCGCGTCCAGTGCTCGGACGCCGTCCTCGTCGGGTGTGAAGTCCTGGCCCGTCGCGCGGGCCAGGTCCCACACGTGCACGGTCAGGTCGAGGAGGACCATCGAGCCGACCGTCCGGGCCGGCAGGTTCATGGCGCCCGTGGTTCCCTCGTCGGCGCCCGGCACCGCCCACGCCTCGACGAGCCGCGCGGTCTCCGCTTCGAACCGGTCGCGCCAGCCTTCGTCCAGGTAGTGCGGGGTGTGCGTGAAGTCCGCCTCCTTCCGGGCCGCGAGCGCCTGGAAGCCGATCACCACGTGGAAGAGGTGGTCGAGCAGGGCGCCGACGTCGTATTCGTCGCACGGAGTCCGCGCTCCCAGCTGCCGATCGTCCACGCCGCGGACCACGCGCGACGCCCCGGCCGCGGCCGCTTCGAGCAGGTCACTGATCTTCTCGGTCATGGGGGCGAGGGTAGGCGGGAGGGAGCTACGACGGCTTGAAGGAACGCGACATACGATCGGGTCATGGCTCCTCCGCGCACCGACAGCCGTGGCATCGTCGCCGCCCCGGACCTGTTCGCACGCGTCCGGTTCCGCCGCCGCGAGCCCGCCGAGGCCCTGCGCCCGTACGTGGAGCACTACTGGCTGATCGACTGGGACCTGACGGAGCCGTACGAGGCCCACGTCGTTCCCCACCCCTGCGTGAACATCGTCTTCCAGCGCGACGAGGAGGGCGGGTACGTGGGCGAGGTCGCCGGGGTCGGCTTGGGCCTCTTCACACGGAAGCTCCGCGGGCGCGGGCGGGTGTGCGGGGCCCAGTTCCGGCCGGGCGGTTTCCGTCCCTTCCTTCCCGGCCGCCCGGTTTCCGACCTCACCGGGCGACGGTTGCCCCTGCCGGAGGCGTACCCCGGCTCCGCGGCGGCGTCCGGAGCCGTGCTCGGGCCGGAGTCGGAGGACGCCCGGGTAGCCGCCTTCGACGCGTTCCTCCTGGCCCTGGCCCCCGCGCCCGACGCTCTGGCGGAGCGCGCCATGGCCGCGGCCGACCTGGTCCGCCGCGACCGGTCGATGCGCCGCGTCGACGAACTGGCCGGGGCGGTCGGCCTCTCGGTCCGCTCCGTCCAGCGGCTGTTCGCCGCCTATGTGGGCGTCAGCCCGAAGTGGGCCATCCTGCGCTACCGCATCCACGAGGCACTGGAGCGCGCGGGAGCCGATCGGACGATCGACTGGGCGGCGCTCGCCGTGGAACTCGGCTACAGCGACCAGGCCCATCTCGTACGCGATTTCACCACCCGGGTCGGGGTGTCACCGACGGTGTACGCCCAGATGCTGACGGCCCCGTGATCCGTACGGTGTCCGGCGGGCGTGCGGGCCCCGCGACGGGGCATGCGAGCGGTAGCCGACCCGGGGACCGGCCCTGTTGTACGGGCGGCGAGCGACGAGGAGACACCGTGTCGGACCACGTGATGGCGACGGACGAGCACCTGAAGGCCCTGCGCGCGGAACTCCTGGCCTCGGGATCCCGCCTCTCCCCGGAGGAGCGCGAGCACCTGGAGTCCCTGCTGGACCGGCTGGAGGCGGACCGGGAGGCGGCCCACACGGGTGTGGGCGAGTCCCTGAACCACAGCGCCGAGAAGTTCGAGGTGAGGCACCCGGCTCTGGCGGCCACCCTGCGCAACCTCGGTGTCAGCCTGGCCAACATCGGGATCTGAGCCCCGCTGCCGGTTTGTGACCCGGCTTCGGTACCGGCGCCGCGGGTGGCCGGTCAGGCGGGGTGGCCGGGGTCGATGTCCCTCACGTCGCCGTAGCGCAGCAGGGCGGGCGCGGGCGGGGTCGGTGGGGACACCTCGGTGGGCGACAGGAGGAACCCGACGTGGTCGCCCCCGTCGAGGCGGGACTCGATCCGGCCGGCGAACCAGCCGCACGCGTCGGCCAACAACGGGCTCCCGTCGGCGCTGGGCCGCCAGTCGACCCGGGCGAACTTGTCCACCCGGTCCCCCGTCTCGCCACCGAACAGTTCCGCGAGCGCCCGCTGGTCGTGATCGAGGACGTGCACCGCGAGGTGGGAGGCGCCGCGGGCCACGCGGAAGGTGTGGTTGAGCGTGGACAGCCACACCATGAACCGCGGCGGCCGGATCGAGCACTGCGAGGCGAAACCCACCAGGCACCCCGACCGCTCGCCACCGGCGGCCGCGGTGACCACGTACACGGGGCCGTCCAGGACCACGGCGAACGCGTCGAGATCCGTCTCCGCCATGAATCGTTCCCTCCGAGGCGCGGGCGCGGGTCGGTGCCTTACGGGTGGTAGAGGGTGTGGGCGCGCTCCATGTCGACGGAGCCCGCCTGCCCGAGGTCCAGGAAGTGGTCCACCTGCCAGGTCTGTGTGCTGCCGGCCTGGCGGTTGCTCGTGGTCACCCATGGCGGGTAGACGCGGAAGCCCCGCTTCCCTCCGATGCCGTCGCGGGACATCACGCCGCGCTCGCACAACACCTCTCGGGGGAACACGAACTGTCCGAAGCGGCCGCCGTCCCGGCTGCTGATGACGACGAGATCAACCCCGTCGTCGGCGTCGAAGGGCCGGATCGGGCCTTCCTCGGATCGCTTCCACACGGTGACGAACTGGCCGACCTTCGTCGGGGTCGTCCTGGCCGCGCGGAACCCGACCGACAGCCCGTCGAGCGTGAAACCGTGGGCCGCGTACTCGGCGCCCTCCGGTTCGGACATCGGCTGCGAGCAGGTGAAGCCCGCCGGGTCGTACACCCGTGACTTCGCCTCCACCAAGTCGTCGTGGAGTCCTGCCCAGGGTTGGTTCGACAGCATCCCCACATCCTGCCATCCGGTTCCCGGGGATCAGGAATCGGCCGGGCCCCGCTCTCCCGGTGCGGGCGGAGGCACTGTGGGGAGGATCCGTCACCTGTCCATGCGGGTGCTCCCCCGGCCTGCCTTTCGACACGGCGGCACGTCCGGCGGCCGGCCTTCCGAAGGATGATCGATTGTCCGTACCGGAGTTTCCGACCATGGAGTCACGCACATGCCTCGCATCACCGTCCGAGCCGCCCGACCCGAGGACTTCCCGCAGTGGCGGGCCCTTTACCGCGGGTACGCGGATTTCTACCGGGTGGAGCAGACCGAGGAGGCGGCCCGGACCGTGTGGGCGTGGGTGAACGACCCCGGCCACGAGGTCGAGGCGCTCGTCGCCGAGGACGCCGAGGGCCGGCTCCTCGGTCTCGCCCACTACCGTCCGTTCGCCCGGCCGCTGTCGGCGACCGTGGGCGGCTACCTCGACGACCTGTTCGTGTCGCCCGAGCACCGCGGTTCGGGCGCCGCCGACCTGCTGCTCGCCGCGCTCCGCGAGATCGCCGGCGAGCGCGGTTGGAGCGTGGTGCGGTGGATCACCGCCGACGACAACCACCGGGCGAGGTCGAAGTACGACCGGGTGGCCGCGCGGACCATGTGGGTGACCTACGACATGGCTCCCGGGGCCTGATCCTCGGCGGCCGTGATCCGGTCGAGGACCTCGGAGTAGAGGGGTCGCTTGTCGGGACGGACGTGGGCGACGGCGTGTCGGAGGGCGGGGACGGCCGACGTACCCATGGCGGCCAACCCCTCGGCCGCGGTCCTGCGCACGACGGGATGGGCGTGCTCCAGCAAGCCGGTCACGGCGGGGATCGCGGGGACCCACCCGGCGTGGCAGAGCGCGCGGATCGCGGTGCGCACCAGGTCCGGCCGGGGATCGTCCAGCAGGAGCGACGTGTGGTGGAGGTGGGTCGGCCGGTCCAGCACGGCGCGCGAGGTCCGGTGGGCGTGCAGGCGGACCTTGGCCTTGGGGTGACGCAGCAACTCACCGATCAACGCGCGCAGTTCGGGGTCCCGGTCCGCGTCCGGGCCGTCGTGCGCCTCGGCCAGCCGGGCGAGCGCCTGGCGTATCCGTGCCGGGTCGCCGGTACGGGCCAGGTCGAACAGCTCCTGCCGGGAGGGGGGTTGTGGCGCTCCGGCCGGGACGAGCGGGGTCCGGTCGCGGAGCGCGGCCAGGGCGGTGGCGTCCCGGCGCGCGGAGTCCGGGCGGCGCAGCGGACCGTCGACGAGGAGCAGCGCGTCCGCGAGGTCGTCGCGTCCCTCGGCGCGCAGCCGCCGGCAGGTCCGCGTCAGAGCGGGGGTGCGCAGCAGGGGGCGTTCGCGGAGCAGGTCCAGGAGTCCCCAGGCGCCGGTGTCGAGGCGGGTGGCGAGGCGTTCGGCCAGTGCGTCCGCGGGGACCTGGCGCAGGGCCAGGCCGGCCGCGGCGCTGCTGCTCGGTGGGTCGGACTCCCACCATTCCAGCAGCAGCGGGACCAGCGGTTCCAGGTCGTCCGGGTCGAGCCGGGCCGCCACGAGGGCCACCCTGTCGTGCAGGACGCCGTCCGCGCGCAGTTCCGTCGCGCCGATGGCGGGCAGGTTGCGGGCGAGGTCGGCGCCGACCGGTACGTCGACGCGGCCGCGCAGGAACGCGCGGAGCACGGGGATCCCGGCCTCGGGCTCGGGCCACTCCAGGAGCGTCAGGGCCGCCGTGCGCCGGCTGTCCGGGGCAGCTGCCCGGAGCATGGCCAGCAGGCGCTCCCGCAGTGCGGTCGACCGGGGCTGGTCGAGGTCGTCGACGTGGACGGCGCGAGGTCGCGGGGCCGGTTCGCGGACGGTCTCGGCGATGGTCCAGGGCGGTGTGTCGAGGGGCTGGAGGGCCGTCATCCAGTCGATGAGGGCGGCGCGGGTTTCGGGGCCGGCGGAGGCGTGGACGTCGATCAGCGCGGTCAGGCGGGCCCTGGAGTCCGGGGTGCCGTCCGGGGTGCCGGCGCGGCGGAACTCCTCCAGGGTGGCCGGCGTACGCGCCGCGGCGGCCAGCGCGGCTCGCCACTCCTCCCCGGCCCTGGCCGCGGCCGGTCCGGTGCGGGCCTTGACGGCGGCCGGTCCGGTGGCCGCGGGGGGCTCCTGCGTGGCGGTGAACGCGTCCCGCAGCACGGCGGTCCCGGCCCGCCGGGGGTCGGTGTCGAGCAGGGCCGAGGCGAGGGCCCGGTCGAGGTCGGCTCGGACCAGCACGGCGCCGAGGCCGCGCAGGAGGGGCAGTGCGGACCGGGTTCCCCCCGGTACGGCGGGCAGCGCGCGTACGGCTTCGACGACGGCCGGCCGCTCGACCGCCGACAGCATCGGGGCGATCGCTTCGAGTACCGCGAGGAGGTCGTTGATGAGTTCGCCCATGAGGTCGTCGCGGTCCTCGGCCGCGGCCCCGGCGAGCCCGTCGAGGAGGACGTCGGTGAACCGGGCGAAGACAGTCAGTTCGTCCGTCCTCCACGGTGCGTGGCAGAGCCGGAGCGTGAGCCGCAGGACCCTGCCCCGGGCCGTGGGGTCGGACCCGGCCAGGCTGAGGAAGTCCGTCAGCAGGGGACGCAGCCTGGACAGCCGCACGGGATGCGGCAGTTCGCTCCGCGAGGCGAGCCGGAGCGCGACGAACGGGTTCCAGCCGGTCGTCAGCGAGGTGACTTCGGGATCCGTTCCCCGCAGCGCGGACGGCCTCGGGGTGGCGGGCCGGGTGATCCCGTGCTCGGCCATGGCCGTCGCGAGGTCCTCGACGGTCCCGGACACGAGGGCGAGCCGGCCGGTGGCCACCAGGGTGAGCAGGGGCGGTGCGACCGGGGACGCCTGCTCGTGCAGGGCGAGGACCGAGCGCGCCGGCAGGGTGCGGTCGAGTGCTACCAGCAGCCGTTCGCGTGTGCGGTCGTCCTCGCCGCGTTCGGCGGCGGCGAGGACGGTCGCCGGGTAGGCGTCGCCGAGGATGGCGCGGAGCGCCTCGACGAGCGTGCCGCGCAGGCCCGGATTGTCGTGGCGGCCGAGCGCGCGGAGCAGTGCCGGTACCGCCGCGGGCGCGCCCGCGCGGACCAGGGCCTCGGCGGCGGTCTTCTTGACGTTCATGTTCGGGTGGCCGAGACGGGCGGCGATCGTCGCGGAGGCCCAGCGGGCCCGCGCGTGCCCGAGGGCGCGCAGCGCCTGCCGGACGGTCTGGATGTCCTGGGCGGCGGTCAACGCGATCAGGGACGCCGACAGCGCCCGCGCGTCGTCCCCCGTGGCGTCGCGGGCGAGCAGCGCGATCACGTGCTTGCGTACGTGCCGGTCCGGGTGGCGCAGCAGGCGGTGCACCCGCGCGCGGGTTCCCGTCCACGGGGCACGGAGCAGGAGTTCGCACAGGATCGCCTGCTCGGCGCCGGTCGGTCCGGGACGCTCCAGCAGGTCCAGTGCCATGGTCGCGACGAGTGCGTGCCCGGCCTCCCGCGCGTCGGCCGCGTCGAGCAGGCAGGACGGTCTGGTCCGTCCCCGGTCGTGGAGACGGCGGCCCAGGTCGTGTACGGCGTCCAGGACCTCCTGGGGCACCGCGGGCTCCCCCGCGGCCCGCTCCCCGTGGTCGGCTCGCGGTGCGGGGGTCGCGCCGGGCTCCGACGACACCGCCAGTTCGGTCACGACGCGCAGGAGCAGGTCCGCGATGACCGGCAGCGTCGTGGCGCTGCCGTGGGCGGCCAGTCGGCACAGTGCCGCCACCGGCTCGTCGGGGTCCAGGTGGGAGCTCAGGAGCGCCAGTTCGTGCTCGTCCGGGCCTCCTAGATCCGTCGCTATGCGGCTCGGCAGGTCGGAGGGATCGAGACGTACGAGGAGGGCACGCCGTTGTGCCGGATCGTCGGTCAGATGCCACAGCACTTCGAGGGCGCGGTCGCGGACGGGGCGCAGGTGCGCCGCGATCACACCCGTGTCCTCCGCCGGGGCGAGGCCGAGCCCTTGCCTCAGCGCCGTCGTCGTGCGGTGCCCACCGATGGCCTCCAGGGTGTCCAGGGCCGCCGCGGGTGCTGCCGGCAGGAGTGCGATCACGGCGTCCTCGGCATCCGTGTGGCGCAGCGCGCGGATCGCGTGGAGGAACGGTCCGGGTGCGGGAGCCGAGGGCAGGAGCCGTGTGATCGCGTCCCCGATCGGAAGTTCCGCCGTGCCCTGTCCCGCGAGGGCGACCAGCAGGGCGAGCCGCCGCGGCCAGCTCGGATCGTCGGCGGCGGCGTCCACGAGCCGGCGGAACGTCTCCTGTCGGGTGGTGAAGAGGATCGTCGCGACCTCGTGCGGCGGGATCGAGTGATCGGCCAGTGCCAGGTCGATGATGGGCGCGACGTGTGGAACATCCGGGAAGTGACCGCGCCGGTGCAGTCCGCGCAGGCACGTCAGCGCGGGCCCGCCGAACAGCAGCGGATCCTGTGTGGCGATGGCCGTCAACGCGCCGACGTCACCGCGCTCGGCCAGGTCGCCGAGCAGTTCCATCGCGCGCCGCCGCGGGCCCGGCGGCAGCCGCGGATCGTCGACGACCTGCCGGAGGAGGCCGCGGTGCCCGTGGTGGGCCGCGACCGAGAGCGCGGCCGCCGCCACCTCGGGGCGCGCGGCCACCGCGTCGGCGGCGAGGAGGGGGGACAGCAGCCCTGCCGGCAGGGTTTCCAACGCCGCCCAGGGTTGGCCGAGTTCGTCCAGCGCGGCGGCGATGACGGCCGGGCCGGCCACTGCGAGCAGGCCGATCGCGTGTTCGCGGACCAGGGCGGGAGCCAGGAGTCCGGCGCGCAGTCCCTCCCGGGCCAGCCGCAGCGCCGCGGCGTGCGACTCGGGGTCACCCGTCGCCACCAGCTCGCGCACGAGTCGCTCGGGCCGGTGCGCGCCGGTGGCTGTCGTCTCCCGCACGGCCTGGTGGAGCAGTTCGCCCACGGGTTCACGGCGGAGCACGGTGGGATCGTTCAGGAGCTCGGCGCGCAGCCACGCGATCCGTACCCGCGCCGGCAGTTCGGCCGTGCGCCATGACGGCCGGCGGGAGGCCGGGAGGTGGGGCCACAGTCGTTCGTGCAGCCGTGCCAGGACGAGCGCGGCCTCCGGCGGTCCGTCCACCGAGGCGGGCACCAGCTCCGCGAACTCGGCCGTCTCCCGTTCGTCGGGCGTCCTGCCGGTGGTGACGCGCTCGGCGAGCAGGACCAGCCCCAGGTGTCGCAGGCGCGGATCCTCGTGTCGGAGGAGGGGAGCGAGGTCGGCCGGCGTGCAGAGCCGTGGGTCGAGGTGGCCGGCCGGCGGGCCGGTGTCGGCCCGGCGCACCGCGTCCTGGAAGGGCTCGTCCTCCGGCGTGATCATCGTCGGATGCTAGCCGGGGCCCGCACGGGCCACCAGCGGGATTCGCGGGGCGTCCCGCACCTCGCCGGACGGGAAGTCGGTGATCGGGGCGGGCTGGTTGGCGGTGACGCAACTCAACGGTCGGCAGTACGCCGTGCCGGTCGCAGACCCGTCATCCTTCGCGCGGGTCCTCCTCGACCGCCCTCTCGTCCAGGCTCAGTTCGACGGTGATGTGCGGGGACAGGGCGCGGAGGAAGGAGGGTGCGTCGAAGATCGCGCCGGCGGAGGCGACGCCGACCGTCCTGGTCCGGCCGGTGAGGACGCGGTGGAGCGCTTCCACCGCGAGCGGCGCGGTGACGGCGTAGATGTCCTGGCCGGTGGCCACGGCGCGTCGTTCCCGGCCGGCCGAGCGGACGACCGCGTCGACGAGGAACGTCTGCGCGGACCGCCCGTGCTCGTCGACGGCGGCCGGCGCCGGTGTTTGCGGAGCAGCCAGGTCGCGCGCCGCCTCGACCGTCATGTAGGTGCGCACCTCGGGGATGGCGAGGTGGCTGGGTACGGTGACGACGTCGGCCATGGTGAACTCCCCGATCACGGACCGGGCCCCCAGCGGTTCGGGGAAGGTCCACCGCAGGCTCGGCGGGGCGTCGTCGCGGTACTGCAACCGTCCGTCGCCGTACACGACGCGTCGGCTGTCCCGGCGCTCCCGGGACACGGTTCCCGCGGTGCGGGTGCCGGCGGTGGGGTGCCAACCGCTGAGCCCGTACGCGACGTGTGCCTCGTCGGCCGTCGTCCAATCGCCCATCGCCGCGGTGACGAGCAGGTCGCCGAGGCCGCCGAAGAAGGCCATCGCGGGGATGACCACGGCGCCCGCGGCGGTTGCCCGGTCCGCGAAGTGCGCGAACGTGTCGAGGTTGGCCTCGATCTCGGCGGCCACGTCCACGTACGGGATCCCGGCGCGCAGCGCCGCCTCGATCACCGGGGCGGCCGTCGAGGCGAAGGGGCCGGCGCAGTTGATCACGGCGGCCGCTCCGGCCAGCGCGCGGTCGAGCGCGGCCGGGTCGTCGACCGCGGCCGGCCGGACTTCGAGCCCCCGGGTGGCGGCCGGGAGGGCCCGCAGCTTGGCCGCGTCACGTCCCGTCAGGATCGGGACGAATCCTCGGTCCAGCAGCTCCGACACCACGAAGCGCCCGGTGTGCCCGTAGGCGCCGAACACCGCTACCGCGTGACTCGATCCCATCGCGTTCTCCTACCGTTCTCGCTCGTTCAACCCTCAACATTCTTTCCTCGGTGGAGGGCTGTCGCCAGTGTCCGGAACGACATGGCCCGTACACTTCCGGACATGGGTACTGTCGCACTGGCCGTGACCGACGGAATGCTGCACTTCGAACTCTCCGTGGCCTACGAGGTCTTCGGCGCCGACTCCACCGGCGCGACCGACCCTCCGTACGAGGTCACCGTCTGCGGGCCCGGCCCGGTGCGCTTCGGCAGGTTCCGCCTGGAGCCCGACCGCGGACTCGACCGACTCGCCCACGCCGACACGGTGATCGTCCCCGGCTGGGCCGATGTCGACGTGGACCCGCCGGCCGACCTGGTCGACGCGGTGCGCGCCGCCCACGACGCGGGGGCGCGGGTGGCGTCCCTGTGCACGGGAGCGTTCGTCCTGGCCGCCGCCGGACTGCTGGACGGCCGGCGCGCGACCACCCACTGGGCGCACACCGAGGCCCTGGCCGCCCGTCACCCCCGGGTGGAGGTGGACCCGGACGTGCTCTACGTGGACAGCGGCAGGGTGCTCACCTCGGCGGGCAAGGCCGCCGCGATGGACCTGTGCCTGCACCTGGTCCGCCTCGACCACGGTTCGGCGGTCGCCAACCGGGTCGCCCGCCGTCTCGTCGTGCCCCCGCACCGGGCCGGCGGCCAGGCCCAGTTCGTCAGCGCCCCGGTACCCGCCCAGGACGATCACCCGCTCGCCGAGCTGTTCCCCTGGGCGGTCGAACGTCTCGACCGTCCGCTGACCGTGGAGGACCTCGCCCGCAGGGCCCGGATGAGCTCGCGCAACCTGGGCCGGCACTTCAAGGTGGCGACGGGGACGACCCCGTTGCAGTGGCTGTTGACCCAACGCATCCGCCGTGCGCAGGAGTTGCTGGAGACCACCGACGAAAGCGTCGACGCCGTGGCGCGGGCCACCGGCATGGGCACCGCCACGACGCTGCGCCGACACTTCAACCGTACGGTCGGCGTGCCTCCGGACGCCTACCGGCGCACCTTCCGCTCGCGGAGCCGGACCCCTGACGCGGCGGTCCGCCAGGGCGTGCCCACCTTCCCGGCGGGTCACCGGCCGAGGAATCCCGCGACGGTCGCGGCGAACCGGTCGGCGTCGTCCACCCAGGGGTAGTGGCCCGCTCCGGGCTGCTGGACGAGCGCGGCGTCGCGGAAGAGCGTCGCGAATTCGGCCATCGCCGGAGGCGGGCTGTTCAGGTCGAGCTCCCCCGCGAGCAGGAGCACGGGAACCTCGCATCCGGCGAGGGCCGCACGGGTCGCCTCCGGGTCGAAGGCCCCGTCGGCCCCGAAGAGAGCGACGGCCTGGGCGTTGGTCGGCCGGGCGGTCGTGTGGTGCTCGCGCGCGCCGGCGTCCCAGCGGCCGTAGAAGAAGGGGGTGACGGCTTCCCAGTCGGCGTCCGCGCCCCGGGTGAGCGCCTCCAGCGCGGCGAACGCGGCGGGGAACCACGGCTCGTCGCTCCGGCGCCCCGCGAGATCTCGCCGCGCCTCCCCGGTGATCGGGATGCCGACCGCCCGGGTGCTGGGGGTGATCAGGGCGAGCCTGTCGACGCGCATCGGGTACCGGACCGCGTACTGGACGGCGAGGTTCGCGCCGGCGGAGTGGCCGAGCAGATCCGTCCGGGGCAGGCCCAGGTGTTCGCGCAGGGCCTCCACGTCGTCGACCAGGCGGTCGCAGCGGTAGGAGGAGGTGTCGTCGGGGATCCCGGACCGGCCGGTGCCGCGGAGGTCCGGGACGATCAGTCGGTGGTGGGCGGACAGGCCGCCGAGGTCGCCCAGGTAGCGGGAGTCCGCGGGACCTCCCGGGAGACAGACGACGGGTTCCCCGTCGCCGTGCGTGCGGTAGGCGAGGCGGGTTCCGTCGGGCGCGGTGAAGGTGGGCATGGCGCTGGATCCTGCCGGCCATAACCAGGTTGTACAACCTGGTTATGAGGCAGGGCCGCACGGGTGTATAACCGATCCATGGAAGGCGAATCACACCCGCACCCGAGCCCACGTCCTCCGGCGCGTCCGCGACCCGAGGCCCTGACCGAGCAGCAGGCCGAGCGGATGCTCACCGAGATGAACGAGGTCATCCGCGCCGGCGAGGAGATGCGGAAGCTGCGCTCCGAGATGATCAAACTGTTCGTCGGTCTCGGTTGGACCCAGGACAAGATCGCCCGCCTCACGGACATGAGTCAGCCCGCCGTGTCCAAGCAGGTGACGAAGTACGCGACGGGCGAGCCGGGGCCCGCGATGGGGCTCGACCTCGACCAAGGCGACGCCCCGTGGCTGGAGGGGCGCCTGTGGGGCCTGGCCGAGGAGATCTCGGAGGTTTTCGAAGGGGCTCGCTGCACGCGCCACGTCAACGCCATCGCCCGGGGCAGGAAGCGTTTCACGCCCCAGGGCGTGGACGAACTGCGACGCCTGCTCGAAGAGGACCTGGCGCTCCACGGGCAGGAGTCCACCGGCCCGCACCGGGCCGCGTACGACGAGATCGCTCGCGGCCTCGACGTGCCCTCGGGAGCCGCCTCCCCCGGAGCGGCCTCGGTGCGCCGCGCGCTCGCGCGTCAGGTCCAGCGAGACCGGCTCAGGAACGGCGACTGAGGCACGCGTGCGGCTCGACGGGTCAGTTCAGGCTCCAGGACCACGTGCCGTCGGCGGTGACGAGACAGGCCAGGATCACGAGGTCGGCCACGCCGAGGGCGATGCCGAGGCGGGCGCGGCCGGGCCTGGCGGTGTTCCGCCACAGGGCGAGGGAGCCGAGGACGACGGCGGTCGGGCCGAGAATCAGGTTCATGACCAGGAGCCCGGCCAGGCCGAGCACGAACGCGGTGACGGCCATCGCGTCGGCGTCACGGGCTCGGCCCCGGATACGGCCCCGGGTACGGCCACCGGCCGGGGCCTCGACGGCGGTTCGCGTGTCCGTGCCCATCACAGGCCTCCCCGATGGTGGTCGGGGCGGCCGGTTCGGCGGCCCGACAGGCGTTCACGTGCGGCGAAGAGGGCGAGCCAGGCGGCGATCGCGAGGCCGACGGCCAGGCTGACCGGCACCGGCACGTGGGCCACGGTTCCCAGGGCGACACCCATGACGAGCAGTGCGGCTACGAGGAAGAGCACGAGAGTTCCTCCTACTTTCAGGTAACAGTTGTTCACTGACTACCCAGTTCAGTACGACTCATGCTGGCGGCCGGCGACTGTGACGCGGTTGACTGCCGCCATGAGCCAGAACACCGGTGTCCGCGAGGCCCGGCGCCGCCGTACCCGACGCGCCCTCCTCGACGCGGCGTTGTCGCAGTTGGAGGAGCAGAACCTCAGCGGCCTCGGGCTCAGGGAGGTGACGAGGGCCGCGGGCGTCACCCCCACCGCCTTCTACCGCCACTTCCGGGACATGGACGAACTCGGGATCGCACTCGTCGAGGAGGCGCTGGCCAGCCTGCACGAGACGGTGCGCGACATCCTCGCCTCCACCGGTGACGCGGACCGACGCGGCGATGCGGCGGTGCGCCTCGTCGCGGAGCTGGTCCGCAGCCGGCCGGCGCACGTACGTTTCCTCGTCCGCGAGCGGCACGGTGGGGTCGCGGCGGTACGGGAGTCGATCGCCGGGCAACTGGACGCCTTCGCGGGCGAGATCGGATCGGCGCTCGCGGCGGACCCGATCAGTTCGGGGTGGAGCCCCGAGGACCTGACCATGCTGTCCCGGCTCCTCGTGGACCACATGTTCATGACGGCCTCGGCGTGCCTGGCCGCCTCGCTGCGCGGCGAGGACTGGGCGGCCGTCACCGCCACGGCCCGCAGCCAGCTCCGTCTGATCCACCGGGGGCGCGCGCACTGGGCGGAATGACCGGTGCGGGGCGCGCCCGCGCCCCGGGCGACCGGCGCGGGCCCGCCCGCTACGCGGTCGCCGCCTCCGCCGCGTCCATGTCGGGGGCGACGACGAGGAAGGCGTCCCGCTCCAGGTCCATCACGACGCTCGCCCGTTCGCCCCGCGAGCGGCAGCGGGCCGCGTACTCCTCCGCCGGCCAACTGCCGTACGGATCACCGGCGGGAAAGGACTCCAACACCTTCGTACGGCGCACCGCCGCCACCTCCCTCAACAACCAACCGTCACTGCCGCCCGTTTGCCCCCGACCGCCCGACACATGCGCCGCGCCGCGCACCCGTCCGCCCGCGGCCGGTCACGCCGTCGATGTCCGCCGCCCGCCCACACGACGGCCCCGGGGCGTGCCGCGGGGCCTCCTGGTCCAGGATCATGGGGGCATGCGCGCCGCCCGCCTCATCCGCATGGCCCTCCTGGTCCAGTCGAGCCCCGGCCTGACCGCCGCCGCCCTCGCCCGGGAGCTGGAGGTATCCGAACGCACCGTGATCCGCGACGCGCAGGCCCTGCAGGAGGCGGGTGTGCCCATCCGGTCCGAGCGCGGCCGGTCGGGCGGCTACCACCTGGCGCCGGGCCACCGGACCCGGCTCACGACCCTCCATCCCACCGAGGCGGAGACGCTCTACCTCTCCGGCCTGCCCACGGCCCTGCGCGATCTCGGCCTGTCGGACGCCGCGGACACGGCGCGGCTGAAGCTGTCGGCCACCATGCTGCCGTCCCTGCGCGCGGCGGCCGAGGCCTCGACACGCCGCTTCCACCTCGACGCGCCGGCCTGGTTCCGGGAGCCGTCCGCACCGGATCTGCTGCCGGAGCTGGCCCGCGCCGTGTGGTCCGACCGCACCGTCGAGTTGGCCTACGCGCGGCCGGGCCGGGACGGCGCGCCGCCCCGTACGGTGACGCGCCTGCTGGAGCCGTACGGACTCGTCCTGAAGGCGGGGGTCTGGTACGTCGTGGGTCGCGTCCCGGCGCGGGACACGGTCGCCGAAGCGTGGCGCACCTACCGCGTCGACCGCGTCACGGCGCTCGCCGACGCCCCCCGCGCCGCCGGCGACGAACCCGGCGCGCCCTTCGTCCGCGACCCGTCGTTCGACCTCGCCGCGCACTGGCTGGCCCACTCGGCCGGGTTCGCCCGGGCACTGCTGCGCACGACCGTCACCCTGCGCCTGACCGAACACGGTCTGCGCCGGCTGCCGGCCGTGGCGGACCCGGCGGGCATCGGCGAGGCGCTGGCCGCCGCGGGCGCGCCCGATCCGGCCGGGCGCGTCACGCTCGACCTGCCGGTCGAGTCCGAGGACGTCGCGTTCGCCACGCTGACCGAACTGGGCGCCGACGCGGAGGTGCTGGCCCCGGAGGGCCTGCGGGCCCGCTTCCGCGAGCACGCGCGGGCCCTCGCCGCCCTGTACGGCGCGGGGCCGCAGGATCAGCGGTAGTCGTCGGGCGAGCCGTCCCCGCCGCCGTACTCCACGTCCTCGAAGTACGCCCAGGCGTCCGGTCGGCTGCCGTCCACGTCGCACACGTCGTAGGTTTTGGCGAGCTCCCCGCTGGACGTGGACTTGCCGTTCCAGCGCGCGGAGCGGTCCGGATCTCCGGCGAGCGCGGCCACGGCGCGGGCGAGGTAGTGCGGTGATTCGGCGATGCCGAAGGAGGGCTCCTGGGCGATGGCGTCGCGCCAGTTCTCCTCGGTCACGCCGAAGTGATCGAGCATCTGTTCCGAGCGCAGGAAGCCCGGAGTGACGGCCACCGCCGTGCCCCCGTACTCCGCGAGTTCCTCACCCAGCCCGAAGGCGATCCGGATCGGGGCGTTCTTGGCGAGGTCGTAGTAGAGGTTCTCGCGGTAGCGGCGGTTGGAGACCGCGGTGCCGTCGGTGACCTCCACGTGCAGCGGCGCGTCCGAGCGGACCAGGAGGGGGAGGGCGAGCGCCGCGGTGATCACGTGCGAACGCACGCCGAGTTCGAGGATCCGCAGGCCGTCGGCGAGCGGCGTCTCCCAGCTCTTCTTGCCGAAGACCGAACCGGAGAGGAGGTGTTCGCCGCCCCAGAGGTCGTTGACGAGGATGTCGAGCCGGCCCTGTTCGCGGTCGATCCGCTCGACGAGGGCTCGCACCCGGTCCTCGTCGAGGTGGTCGGTGGGGACGGCGATGCCGGTGCCGCCGGCCGCCGTGACGAGTTCCGCGGTCTCCTCGATGGTCTCCGTGTTCCGGCCGACCTCGCTGACGCGCTCGCGGGTGGTGCGGCCGGTGACGTAGACGGTGGCGCCCGCGCGGCCGAGTTCGACGGCGAGCGCGCGTCCCGCTCCGCGGGTGGCTCCGGCGACGAGCGCGATCCGGCCGGTGAGCGGGCCTTGCCCGTCGGTGTGCTGGGTGTCCGTGTGGGTCTGCATGTCACCACGATGAATGCCAAAGGTGACAGTCCACGTCACCTTTTCCGATCACCTATTCCGATCACCGTTCCGGGACGTTCTCCGGAACTCGGCCCGTGGCGCCGCCGACCCGGCGGAGCGGATGCCCGGCCGGGTGGTCGACGCCGGCCGGGCACCCGGTTCGGGGCGCCTCACGAGGCGTCGTCGGGACCCTCCGCACCGTCCTCGGGCTCGTCGAGGGGAACGTCGTCGTCGCGACGACGGGCGTCGTCGACGGCGTCGTCGGTGAGCGCGTGGTGCGCAACGCCCATCGAAGTCTCCTCGGTCGGTGCGCCGGTGGTGAGGTCTCCAAACTGACACGGAAAGTCACACGCTGCACACTGGAACGACACACGGAGTGATTGTCGGGTGTGTCCCGCCTTCCAAGGAGCGCAGCGTGCCGGAACGACAGCAGTACCAGGACCCCACCGCCATCACCGTCGTCCTGCCCGGCGACACCCGTGCCGTCACCCTCCGGCTGCCCCGTGAGGCCGGCCGCGGCCCCCGCCCGACGGCGGCCGGCGACTACTGGTTCAGCGACGACCCGGCCGCGGGACCCGTCGACGGCCGCGTCATCGGCTGAATCGCCCCCGGCGCGGGTGCCCACGGGCGTCCGACGGAAAGCGCGCCACCGCGGTCCCCGGGATCACGAACACCGTTGGCGCCGATGACCAGTTGTTTCCCTGACGTCGCCCCTTGCCGGTGGGGGGGGCGACGTCCCGTTCGACCTCCGGCTCCGTCGCGGCGGCCCCTTGTCCGCCCCGGCGTTCGTGGTGCGATCCGGCAGCTGAACCCCGCCGGACTGGGCAGGCGGAAAGGTGACCGGCTGCCCCGAGAAAGGACGCAAACCGTGACACGACCGAGGATCCTCGTGGTGGGCGCAGGCTTCGCGGGGGTGGAATGCGTACGCCGTCTGGAGCGCAGGCTGTCCCCCGGCGAGGCCGACATCTCCATGGTCACGCCGAACTCCTACCAGTTGTACCTCCCCCTGCTCCCCCAGGTGGCCTCCGGTGTCCTGACACCGCAGTCCATCGCCGTCTCCCTGCGCCGCAGCAGCCGGCACCGCACCCGGATCGTCCCCGGGACGGCCATCGGCATCGACACCGGGGCCAAGGTCTGCATCGTCCGCAAGATCACCGGCGAGGTGACCGACCACGCGTACGACCAGCTCGTGCTGGCGCCCGGCAGCGTCACCCGTACCTTCGACATCCCCGGGCTCCTGGAACACGCGCGGGGCATGAAGACGCTCGCGGAGGCCGCGTACCTGCGCGACCACGTCATCGCACAACTCGACCTGGCGGACGCCAGCCAGGACGAGGCGGAGCGGGCCGCCAGGCTCTGCTTCGTCGTGGTCGGCGGCGGATACGCGGGCACCGAGACGGCGGCGTGCCTCCAACGGCTCACCGACCACGCGGTGAAGCGCTACCCGAGGCTGGACCGGCGGCAGATCAGTTGGCACCTGCTGGACATGGCGCCCAAGCTGATGCCCGAACTGGGCGACTCGCTGGGGCAGGCCGCCGTGGACATCCTGCGGCGCCGCGGCATCCAGGTGTCGCTGGGGGTGAGCGTCGCCAAGGCCGGGCCCGAGGAATTGACGTTGACCGACGGGCGCGTCCTGCCCAGCCGCACCCTGATCTGGACCGCCGGCGTGGCCGCCAGCCCCCTGATCGGCACCATGGACGCGGAGACCGAGCGGGGGCGCCTGGTGGTGACCCCGGAAATGACCGTGCCGGACGCGCCCGGGGTCTTCGCCCTGGGCGACGCGGCGGCCGTGCCCGACCTCGCCAAGGGCGGGAGCGGAGCGATCTGCCCGCCGACGGCGCAGCACGCCCTGCGCCAGGGCCGCACGCTGGCCGACAACGTGATCGCCTCGCTGCGCCACCAGCCGTTGCGGCCGTACGCGCACAAGGACCTGGGCCTCGTGGTCGACCTCGGCGGCACCGACGCCGTGTCCAAGCCGCTCGGCATCCCGCTGCGCGGCGTCGCCGCCCAGGCGGTGGCGCGGGGGTACCACTGGTCCGCGCTGCGCACGAACGTGGCCAAGACCCGTGTCATGACCAACTGGCTGCTCAACGCCGTGGCCGGGGACGACTTCGTGCGCACCGGCTTCCAATCGGCGAGGCCGCCCACGCTGCGGGAGCTCGAAGGGAGCGACCGCTACCTCACGCCGGAGCAGGTACGGGAGCACACCCAGGGCCTGCGCGCCTCCGGCTGACCCCGCCGGCCCACCCCTCCGGCGGAACGGGTCGGATTCCACCCGGGGCGGCCCGGCGCGCGGTCAGGCGCTCCGGGCCGCCGGGCTCTGCGGGGGCGCCATCCGCAGCGGTCCGGCGACGGCGATGTGGAAGTCGGCCAGGCCGAGGGCCAGGGCGGCCCGGGAGGCGGCCGGCATGGTGGCCATCGCCTCCGTCAGGGCCGCCTCCCGGCGGGCCCTCAGCTCGCCGAGGTACTTCCGCCCCGCGGGCGTCAACTCCAGCCGCAGTTCGCGGCGGTCGTCGGGCCGAGGGTGCCGTTCGAGGAACCCGGCGGCCTGGAGACGGTCGCACAGCCGGGTCACCGAGGGGGCGGCCGAGCCCAGCAGTTCTCCGAGCGTCCGCAGGTTGATCTCCTCGTTCCGCTCGATGAGGAAGAGGACCCTGGCCTGGGAGGACGAGACGGGCGGCGCACTGACGGTGTCGCGGCCCCGCTCCCAGACGACTCCGAGCAACTCGATCAGGTCGCTCATTCCCACGACCGCCGACGGGGCGCGTGGGGAGTGGATGGGCCCCTGACTCATGTGACACTCCCTACCGTACGTACGAGCTGCCCTTACACGGGCGGACCCGGCGGCTCGGTGGCTCCCCCATCTAAACAGTTCCCCGGAGAGGCAGGATCCAGGACGGTGGCACGACCCGACGAAGTAGAGGGCGAAGCAGCGGGCGAAGTAGCGGGCCTCCTGCGCCGCGCCGCACCGCACGAGCTGTTCGAAGAGGTCCGCGACGTCCTGGCCCGCCGGTACCGTGCGCACGCGGAACTGCTGATGGCGGACTACGCCCTGACCAGTCTGCGGCCCGTCACGGACCGGCCGGACACGGTCGGATCCGTGTCGGTGCGCACGAGTGCTCCGGGCCGGGCCTTCGGCTCGCAGGAGGCCCACGTGGTCACCCGGGGGTCCGAGGTGACCGTCCACCTGCCCGTGAGCGTACGGGGCGACCGCCTCGGGGTGCTGAGCGTGGACTTCCCGGCGGACGCGTACGCGCCCCGACTCCTCGGGGAACTGCGGGACCTGGCCGACGCCCTGGGCCACGAGATCCTCGTCGCCGACCGGGACACCGACCTCTTCCTGCGGGCGAGACGGGCCACCCGGCTCACCCTCGCCGCCGAGATGCAGTGGGAGCTGCTGCCCGGCCGGTCCTGCTCCCGGCCCGAGTACGAGCTCGGAGGGCAGCTGGAGCCCGCCTACGCCATCTTCGGCGACAGTTTCGACTGGTCGGCCTCCGCCGACCACCTGACGTTGACCGTCAACAACGGCATGGGTGACGGGATCGACGCGGCCCTGCTGACCAGCCTGGCCGTCAGCGCCCTGCGCAACGCCCGCCGGAGCGGTCTCGGCCTGGTCGACCAGGCGTCCCTGGCGGACCAGGCCGTGTACGGCCAGCACCAGGGGCGCCTGCACCTGGCCATGCTCCTGCTCCGCTTCGACCTCGCCACCGGCGAGGTCGAGGTCATCGACGCGGGATCACCCCGGATCTGGCGGCTCCGCCAGGGGACCGTGGAGACCGTCGACCTGGAGGCCCAGCTCCCGCTCGGCATGTTCGAGGACACCGTCTACACCTGCCAGCGCTTCCGGGTGCTGCCCGGGGACCGGCTCTTCCTGCTGAGCGACGGGGTCTACGACGTCGCTTCCCCGGGCGGGGAGCCGTACAGCCTGCGTGCCCTGAGCCGGGCCATCATGAACACCCGGCTGCTCCCGCCCTCGCAGGTGCCCCAGGCGATCCTGGGGGAGCTGGCGGGGCACCGGGGCGAGCGGATCCAGGCCTCGGACGACGCCATGGCCGTCTGCCTCGACTGGCACGGCCGGCCCGGCGCGGAGGCGGGCGGGTAGCGCGAAGGATAATTGACCGGTTCAAATATTGCCTAACGGCAAATGATCACTCTAAGCTCACCCCCGACGCAACCGGGCGTCCCCCGGGCGCACGCGCTCCGTGGCGAGAGGGGAAGACGCGCCATGGGGAGCACGATCGGCCTGGGGTCACCCCACCCCGCAGGCCGGACACCGCGGCCGACGAGTCCTCCCAGACCGGCCTCCTCCGTCGAGCAGGACCGGTCCCACGCCCTGTGGAGCGGCCTCCCGCCGTACGTCCTCCTCATCGAGGACGACGAGGGCGACGCCCTCCTCGTCGAGGAACTGGTCGAGGACAGCGGCGTCGACCTCCGACTCGGTCGGGCCCGCTCCCTCACGGACGCCCTGTCCCGACTGGAGACAGAACCGCCCCAGTGCGTCCTGCTGGACCTGCACCTCCCCGACGCCCAGGGCCTCGACGGCCTCACGAAGGTGCTGGCGGCTTCCGCCGAGGCCGCCGTGGTCGTCCTCACCGGCCTCTCGGAGGAACAGGCGGGGCTCGCCGCCGTGGCGGCGGGGGCCCAGGACTACCTGGTCAAGGGCCGCCTGGAGGCCGACGTCTTCGTCCGGGCCATCCGCTACGCGATCCAGCGCAAGCGCACCGAGCTCGCCGCGGTCGCGCTGCAGGCGAGCAAGCTGCGCGCCGAGGAGAACTCCCGCCTGGAGCGGGGCCTGCTGCCGACGCCGCTCCTGCTGGACGACGCCGTCACGGTGTGCGCCCGGTACCGGCCGGGCCGCGCCCAGGCACTCCTCGGCGGAGACTTCTACGACGTCGTCCAGACCCGCGACGGGGCCACGCACGCCGTGGTCGGCGACGTGTCGGGGCACGGACCGGGCGAAGCGGCCCTCGGGGTGTGCCTGCGCGTGGCGTGGCGGGCCTTCGTGATGGCGGGCGCACGGGGCGAGGAACTGCTCAAGCTCCTGGAGGAGATCCTCCTCGCGGAGCGGTCCGGGCCCGAGATCTTCGCCACACTCATCGCGGTCACCCGCCCTGCCGGGTCCGACGGCATTTCCGTGCAGCGCGCCGGGCACCCCGGTTTCCTCGTCAGGTCGGCGACGGGGGTCGACCTGCTGGAGGTCCCCGGGGGGCCCGCCCTCGGGATCATGCCCGGCTGGGGCGCGGACTGGCCCGTGACCGAGGTTCCCCTGGCACCGGACGGCGCCGTGATGCTCTTCACCGACGGTCTGATCGAGGGACGCGTGGGCCCCGGCTCCGAACGCCTCGACGAGACGGGTCTCCTCGACATCGCGCGCCTGCACTCCGGGCTGCCCGCCGAGACCTTCGTCGACACCCTCATCCGGGCGGCGCAGAGCCGGGCCGCGGACTGGGGCGGCCTGGCCGACGACGTCGCCGTACTCCACCTCGAATGGAACACCCCCTCGTGAACGCCCCAGAACGAACCGAACCCCCTCCCAGCGGCTCCCCTCCCGCCGACTCCCCTTCTGACGAGGTCCCCGCCGCCGCCGAGCTCCCCCCTGCCGGAGCCACGCCCGCCGGACCCGGTCACGGGGGTCCGAGCCTGCGGGCCTGGCTCACGACCGTCCTCGCCGTACTGGCCCTCATGGTCGTCGGGACGGGCGCGGTGGGAGCCGCCCTGCTGTCGAACACCACGATGGCGGGCGACCGGCTCGTCGACGGGATCCTCCCGGCGCAGCGCGACGCGCTCCGGCTGGAGGCGGCCCTGCTGGACCAGGAGACCGGGGTCCGCGGCTACCTGCTGGCCCGCGACCCGGCCCTCCTGGAACCGTACGAGCGCGGCCTGGAGAGCGGCCGCGGGGCGGCGGATCGGCTGTCTACGGTCCTGGACGACGTCGGCGGGGTACGGGCCGACCTGCGTGCCGTGCAGGACGCCGCGCGCGTCTGGCAGGACGAGTTCGCGACGCCGGCCGTCTCCGCGGTGCGCGCCGGCGGGGAGCCGCCCTCGGTCCAGGTGGGCAAGGAGAAGTTCGACGAGGTGCGGCTGCGGCTCGCGGAGCAGCAGGCCCGGCTGGACCGCGTCCAGACGGAGGCCCGCACCACCTTCGGGGAGGCCCGCTCGGAACGCGACCGCATCCTCCTGGCGCTCGTGGCGGCGTTCCTGTTGGCGGGTGCCGCTCTCGGGGTCCTGCTCCACGTGGGCGTCCTGCGTCCTCTCGCCTCGGTCCGGACGGCGTCCCAGCGGGTCGCGGACGGGGCGTTCGAAGAGGAGATTCCCGTCCGCGGCCCGGCCGACCTGCGCACGCTCGCCCGGTCGGTGGAGGCCATGCGCCGGCGAACCGTCGCCGAGCTGACGGCCTCGCAGCGCAACGCGCGAGAGCTGAACCGCACGGCCGCGGAGCTGGACGCGCAGGCGGGTGAACTACGGCGCTCGAACGCCGAGTTGGAGCAGTTCGCGTACGTGGCCTCCCATGACCTCCAGGAGCCGCTGCGCAAGGTCGCCTCGTTCTGCCAGTTGCTGGAGAAGCGCTACGGGCAGCAGTTGGACGAGCGCGGTACCCAGTACATCGCGTTCGCCGTCGACGGCGCCAAGCGGATGCAGGTGCTGATCAACGACCTGTTGGCGTTCTCCCGGGTGGGCCGTGTCCAGGACGCGCGCGAGACGGTGGCCCTGGACTCGACCGTGGACCGGGCCATGCGCAACCTGGCCGCCGCCGTGGAGGAGCACTCCGCCGAGGTCACGCGGCCGGACCGGCTCCCCGAAGTGCTGGGCGATCCGACCCTCCTCACGATGCTCTGGCAGAACCTGGTCGCCAACGCGGTCAAGTTCCACTCCCCCGGGCTCACTCCGCACGTGGAGATCTCGCTGGTCGACGGGACCGAGACGGAACCCGGGTTCCACACCTTCGCCGTCACGGACAACGGCATCGGCATTCCCGCCGAGTTCGCCGAGAAGGTGTTCGTCATCTTCCAACGGCTGCACGGCCGGGAAACGTACGGTGGCACGGGGATCGGGCTCTCGCTCTGCAAGAAGATCGTCGAGCACTCCGGAGGGCACATCCGGATCGACACCGCCCACACGCCGGGCACCCGGATCCTGTTCACCCTGCCCGTGCTCGCCACGGACGCCGCCGTGACCGAACCGGTCCCCGCATCCGATTCCGCAGTCGACGAAGGAACCAGCCGATGACCACGCCCCCCTCCCAGCCGTCGACGGCGCCCGCGGAGATCCTGCTCGTCGAGGACGACGCGGGCGACGAACTCATGACCCGCGAGGCCTTCGAGGACAACAGGATCGGCAACGTCCTGCACGTCGTGCGGGACGGCCTGGAGGCGTTGGACTTCCTCTACCGCCGCGGGGAACACACCGGCGCGCCGCGTCCGGACCTGATCCTCCTGGACCTGAACCTGCCCAAGTACGACGGCAGGCAGGTCCTCGAACAGATCAAGACGGACCCGGAGCTGAGCCACATCCCGGTGGTCGTGCTCACCACGTCGGCGGCCGAGGAGGACATCCTGCGGAGCTACAAACTGCACGCGAACGCCTACGTGACGAAGCCGGTGGACCTCGACCAGTTCATCCGGGCGATCCAGCAGATCGACGACTTCTTCGTCACCGTGGTGAAGTTGCCCCGGGCATTCTGAAAGCGCAGGAGAGGAAGTGGGAAACGTGGACACGCAGAGCGGCGACGCCCGCAACTACGTCGAGACGCGGTCCGACGGGAACGTGCGGATCATCGTGATGGCCGGCGAGTTCGACATGGACACCGTGGGTGAACTGCGGACGGCGATGGATCCCGAGGTCGTCGGCATCGAACGGTTCGTCCTGGACGTCTCCGGTGTGACCTTCGTCGATTCGACCGCCCTCAGCATCATGCTGCAACCCGCTCTGAACCGGCCGGTGGTACTGGCGGGGACGGTCCCGAGCCGCCTCGCGCGGCTGCTGGAGGTCACGGGCGCGGGCCGGGCGTTCGCCACCGCTCCCAGCGTGGCCGAGGCGACGGTCGTGACGCTCCCGCCCCGACGGGGCTGAGCCGTCGGGCCGCGGAGCAGGATGAGTAAGGCGTTTGCCCCTGCGATTGCGGGGGCCGGCGCGGGGCAGACGGACACGGTCCGACCGTGACGAGACCGACGAGGAGGTGAACGGTGCTGCCCGACCACGGCACGCCGCCGCGCCCGGTCCCGCTCAACGCCATGCAGGCGCGGGATCATGTGCGGTCGCTCATCGAGGCCTCCGGGATCGTGGGGGACGGCGCGGCCGCGGAGGACACCCTGACCGACGCGCTGCTCGTCACGTCGGAGTTGGTGACGAACGCGATCCGGCACGGGGGCGGGATCGTCGATTTCAGCGCCTCCGTCGCCCCTGACGGGCTCCGGCTCGCGATCACGGACGCCAACGCCGACAACCCCGTCACGCTGCCCCGGCCTCCCGGAACCGTCGGCGCGGGCGGGTTCGGTTGGCCCTTGATCCGTCGGCTGACGCGGAGCGTGACGATCAGGCCGACGCCTCAGGGGGGCAAGCGCATCGAGGTCGTCATGCCGCTCGACGCGGCGGACCGGTCCGCGGACTTCCCCGACCTGCGTTGATTCCCGCTCCTCCCCGTTTCGGGAGCCGCTTACCGGTCACACGAGGAAGCGCGCCCTCCTGGTGCGCGTGACCGAGATGGGGGGACTTCCGCATGACGACACCCGAGGAGGACGCGAGGGCGTCCGGGCGGGGACCCGCGTCGGTGGGCCGCGACATGGTGCTCGCCGTGGGATTGGTGGGCATATGCGCGGGCGGCCTGGCCGTCTTCCTGAAGGCCACGGCGGCGGCCGGGACCGGGCTGCCGCTGGTGCCGGTCGCGACGGTCGCCGTCCTGGCGATCGGGGTGGTCCTGGCGAAGTGGAGCGTGGCGCCCGTCCGGCGCCGCCCCCGGGGGAGGCTCCCGATCGGCCCCGGCGGGTACGCGACACCGCCCGCGGACGTCCCCGACGTGGGCGACGGGGCACTGGACCACGCCGCGGTCGACGCCGACGGCTTCGAACACACGGTGGCAGCCCTGTGCGCGCGGGACGGCTGCTCGCCGGTGGAGGTCGTCGGGGGCGCGGGGGACCTGGGCGCCGATGTCATGGCGACGACCGCGGACGGCCTCCGGATCGTCCTGCAGTGCAAGCACTACGCCGAGGACAACCGGGTCGGGTCGCAGGACCTGCAGCGGTTCGGCGGCACCTGTTTCGCCGTGCACGAGGCGGACGTCGCGATCGTCGTCACCACCAGTTCCTTCACCGCGCCCGCCGCGGAGTACGCGGCCGCGTGCGGCATCCTCTGCGTCGACGGCGCCGCGCTGGCCGCCTGGACCGACCAGTCCGCGCCGCCCCCGTGGGAGGCCGGCACCGCGTAGCCGGCCACGGGCCGCCGACACGGGCCGCGGCTCCGTACCCGTAGGTGCCCGTGACGCGAGGATGACTCCATGGCCGACACCTTCGACACCTTCGTCTCGCGCACCGTCGACGTGACCACCGGGGGCCGCCAGACCGTCCTCGACCTGACCGAGGTCATCGCGTCCTTCCTCCGGGAGGCCGCTCGGGGACGGGACGGACTCCTCAACGTCTTCACTCCCCACGCGACGGCCGGCCTCGCCGTCATCGAGACCGGCGCGGGCAGCGACGAGGACCTCCTGGACGCCTTGGGGTCGCTCCTGCCGGCCGACGACAGGTGGCGGCACCGGCACGGGTCGCCCGGTCACGGGCGGGACCACGTCCTACCGGCGATCGTCCCTCCGCACGCGACGCTCCCGGTGATCGGCGGGGTCCTCCAGCTGGGAACCTGGCAGTCGGTCACGTTGGTGGACACCAACGGGGACAATCCCCGCCGCCAGGTCCGGCTGACCTTCATGGGCCACTCCCCCACGGCCTGACCCGCCTCGCCGCCCGCCCGCCGCCCCGAGGGCCCCGCCTACGGGGCCGGCGGCTGCCAGGCGGCTTCCGCGTCCCGCGCGGTGTCGTAGGTGGTGAAGACCCGGTCCAGACCGACGATGCGGAAGATCCGGTGGACCCGGTCGGGAACGGCGGCCAGCGCGATGCCCCCGCCGGTTCCCACGGCATGGTTGCGCGCCGCGATCATCACGGTGATGCCGCTGGAGTCGCAGAACGTCAAGCCGGACAGGTCGATCACGAGTTGCTGCCCCGCGCCGAGCACCAGGCCGGGCAGCAGGGCCCGGACCTCGGGGCTGGTGCGGTGGTCCAGGACTCCGGTGAGCTCGACGACCGGCCCGGCAGGAGTGGCGCGGGTACGGATGATCAGCTGGTTCACGGCTGCTCTTCCCTGCTGGGTCGGGGTACGTGGACGGCCAGGACGGCCGTGTCGTCGTCCACGCCGGCGCCGAAGGTGTCGAGGAGGCCGCGGATCGCCGTGACCGCCTCGGCGGCGGTGCACGGCGCCAGACCTTCGGCGAAGTCGAGGAGGGCCTGGTCGCCGTAGCGGTCGCCGGCGAGGGCGGTGTGGGCCTCGGTCAGGCCGTCGCTGTAGAGGACGAGGGTGTCGCCGGGTCCCAGGCTCACCTCGGCGGTGGCGATCTGGGCGTCGGGCAGGACGCCGATGAGCTGCCCTCCGGGTGTGGGCACGTAGGCGGCGCTTCCGTCGGCACGCATCAGCAGCGCCGGAGGGTGCCCCCCGCCGGCGAGGGTGATCCGGAAACCACCCCGGGCGGCATCGGGGGTGAGGAGACCGAACACGACGGTGCAAAAGCGCGGGTCGTGCTGGTTGTACTCGTGGGTGAGGACCGTGTTCAGGTTCCCGAGCACCCCCGCCGGGTCGGCGTCGTAGACGGCCGCCGCGCGCAGGGTGTAGCGCGTCAGGGAGGTCACGGCGGCGGCGCCCGCGCCCTTTCCGCAGACGTCGCCGAGGAACATGCCCCAGCGGTCGGCCGCGAGGGGGAAGAGATCGTAGAAGTCGCCGCCGACCTCGTCGGCGGAGGCCACGTGGTAGTGGGTGGCGACCTCGAGACCGGGTACGTCGGCCGGCGCGGGGGGCAACAGCGTCTGCTGGAGGATGGCGTTGAGCCGCTTGAGGCGCTCGCGCTCGCGCTCGGCCTCCTGGCGCGCCCGCAGCAGTTCGGTCTCGTAGGCCCGGCGCTCGCGGGCGTCGAAGACGGTGGTGCGGATCAGCAGCGGTTGCCCGTCGCTCCCCGTTTTGACGGTGGAGGTGACCAGGACCGGCAGCCGGCTGCCGTCGGCCGCCTTGAGTTCGAGGGCGATCCCGCTGATCTCCCCCCGCATGGCGAGCAGAGGGGCGAAATGCGTCTCGTGGTAGATGCGGCCGCCCACCGTGAGCAGGTCGGAGAACGTCCGGCGGCCCACCAGTTCGTCGCGGTCGTGGCCCAGCCAGGCGAGGAGCCGCCCGTTGACCTTGACGATCCGTCCGTCGAGCAGGGTGGAGAGGTAGCCGCAGGGGGCGTTCTCGTACAGGTCCTCGACGCTGTCCTCCAGGAAGGCGGAGAACGGTTCCGGACGGTGGGACTCGCGCGCGCCGGGCTCGGGCTGCCGGTCCGGTTCCGGGGTTTCCTTCTCGGGCATCGGACGGCCTCGCGCTTCAGCCGAGCGAGCGCACGAACGCGTTGATCACGGCCGTGGTCTCGGCCGGTGCGCTGAGCTGGGGGCAGTGTCCCGTCGCGGTCAGCGTGACCAGACGGCTCCCGGGGATCCGGTCGCGGACGAACTCGCCCACCTCCGGCGGGGCGATCGCGTCGTGGGAGCACTGCGCGACGAGCGTGGGTACCGTCACCCGGGCGAGGTCCTCCCGGTTGTCGGACAGGAAGGTCACCCGGGCGAATACGCGTGCGATCTCGGGGTCGGTGCGGCAGAAGCTGCTCGCCAGCTCCTCCCCCAGCTCGGGGCGATCCGGATTGCCCATGATGACCGGGGCCATCGCCCCCGACCAGCCGAGGTAGTTGGCGTCCAGCGAGTCCAACAGCTCCTCGATGTCCGGCGCGTCGAACCCGCCCCGGTAGCCGGTGGCCGGATCGTCGATGAAGCACGGCGAGGGGGCCAACAGCACCAGGCCCGCGAACAGTTCGGGCTCGCGCGCCGCGGCCAGCACGCCCATCATGGCACTCACCGAATGCCCCACGAAGACCACCGGGCCGGGTGCCGTCTCCCGGCAGATCGCCAGCACGTCCTCGACGTACCCGTCCATCGCCGAGTACCGCTCCCGGCTCCACGCCGACAGGTCGGACCGGCCGGCGCCCACATGGTCGAACAGCACGACCGTGTGGTCGCGCTCCAGGTCCGGGAGCACCGCGTGCCACATGTTCTGGTCACATCCGAAACCGTGCGCCAGCACCAGGACGGAGCCCCCGGCGCGGCCGCTCACCCTCACGTGGTTCCTGCTCCGGACGCTCATGCGGCTCATCTTCCCAGATCACACGCGCGCCGTCGCACGGACGCCGTCGTACGGACGCCGTCGTTCGTGGTGGCCCGAACGGCCGTACGGGGCGGTGGGGCCGCGCCGGGGGATGCAGGCTGGAGGGGAGGCCCCGGTGGCCGGAGCGGGTGAGGAGGTGTGGCGATGGCGGGCTTGGAGTCCCTGGCGTCGTTCGCGCCGTTCTTCGTTCCCGTGGTCACCGGCGTGGTGGGCGGGATCAGCCTGATCATCAGGGACCGGCGCAATTCGCGGAGCGCGGACCACCACTACCGCAGGAGGCTGGAGCGGGCGCAGATGGAGGTCCAGTTCATCACGGGCTGGATCGAGGCCAAGAAGCTCGCGCCGACCGCGACCGCGACCACGACCGCGACCGTCACCCCGGAGCTGTCCCCGGCCCCGAACCCGGGGCCGGAGCCGGAGCCCGAGCCCGAGCCGGGCCGCTGGCTCGACGAGTGCTACGCCTCGGTACGCAGCTTCGAGGTCGCGTCCCGCCACCGGCGGGGAGGACCCGGCAGGCTGAGGCGCCTACTCCTGCTGCGCCCGCTCCGCGGCCGCACCGCACAGGCCTTGCGGGTCCTGTACTGGATCTCCCTGCTCATCTTCAACGCGGCCCTCGCCTGGTGGGTGAGCATGATCGTCGACGGTCCGCCCGCCTTCCTCGGCGACGACCCCGAATCCCGGTCCGACGACATCGACTCGACCCTGGGATTGGCCGGCTCCTTCCTGCTGGCGGCCGTCGTCCTGTGGGTGTGGACCGTGCGTCTGGACGCCTCGGAGTCGGGGGACGACCCCGCCTCGCGGATCGACGTGGCCGCCTGGACCGCACGGGAGGACGAGCGCCGCCGCGCCGCGGGCGGCAAGCGGGACGGGGAACGGGACGCGGGACCGGGCGGGGAACGGGACGCGGGACCGGGCGGGCCCGCGGTCTGACCGGCCCCGTTGGTCGCCCGCGTGCGTCCGCCCGCTCCCCTCCCCCCTCCCCCTCCCCGGCCGGGCATCACGCCGCCGGCGGCCCCTGTACGAGGGTCCGGGCCTCGGCGAATTCCTCGCGGTAG
The DNA here is from genome assembly GCF_024721315.2 of Streptomyces sp. Isolate_45. Taxonomy (GTDB): domain Bacteria; phylum Actinomycetota; class Actinomycetes; order Streptomycetales; family Streptomycetaceae; genus Streptomyces. Next base: position 946 of record NZ_JANFAK020000091.1, on the reverse strand, counting down.
GCCTGCTCCGCGACCTCCAGGTAGCCGAACGCGTCGTCGCCGACCGGGATCCGCAAGGGGGTGGGGGTGTCGGCGCGGACGATGTCGAGGACGCGCGCGGCGAAGTCCTCGGGGCGGCCGGTTTCCGGGTTCTCCGCGAGGCCGCGCGCCCCTTCGAGCATCTCCCGGTTGGTCGCGTCGTAGTCGGCGATCCTGTGACGCGCTTCGGCCATGGACGTTCCGTAGCGCGTGGCGAACATGCCCGGTTCCAGTACGGTGACGCGGATGTTGTGCGGGGCCGCCTCGACGGCGAGGGCCTGGCTCATGCCTTCGAGGGCGTGCTTCCCGGCGACGTAGGCGGCCAGGCCGGGGAAGGCCATCCGGCCGACCACGGAGGAGACGTTGAGGATGTGGCCGTGGCCCTGCGCCCGCATCAGTGGCAGGACGAGACGCGCGAGCCGCCAGGGGCCGACGACCAGGGTTTCCAGTTGATCGCGCAGTTCGATGTCCGAGACCTCCTCGACCGCGCCGAACAGTCCGACGCCGGCGTTGTTGACCAGGACGTCGATGCCGCCGAGACGGTCGAGCGCCGTACGGACGGCGTCCTCGCAGGAGGCGGCGTCACGCAGTTCCAGCGGGACCGGGACGATGCGGCCGGGCCAGGCGGCGGCCAGTTCCTCCAGGTCGGCGGTCTTGCGGGCGGTGACCGCCAGTTCGTCCCCGGCCCGGGCCGCCGCGGTGGCCAGCGCGTGCCCGAGGCCCGATGAACATCCCGTGACCAGCCAGCGTCGTCCCATTCGTTCCCCTGTCGTGGTCGTGGTGCCCGTAGGAGTCGTGCCGGTGCGCGTGGCGGGCCCGGTCCGGTGCGTGCCGCGCTGCCCGCCGAACGAACCGGGGGGGGGGGGGGGGGGGGGGGGGGGGGGGGGGGGGGGGGGGGGGGGGGGGGGGGGGGGGGGGGGGGGGGGGG
>NZ_JANFAK020000090.1 GCF_024721315.2 Streptomyces sp. Isolate_45 | reverse complement strand
GTCGTGCGCGGGGAGCGGCCCGGCGTGGGGGGCCGGGCCGGACCCCGCGTGCGACGGGTCAGGGGGTGAGGGTCCAGCGCTGGGCTGCCGCGCCCGTACAGGCGGCCCGGGTGAGCCGGGTCCCGTTGGCGGTGCCCGACCCGACCGGGGTGAGGCACTGGTCGGCGGTCCGCAGACTGCCGTCCGGGGCGGTCCGCCAGCTCTGGCCGGGACTGCCGTCGCAGCCCCGCACGGTGACCTTGGCCGGGTCGGCGCCGTCGAGGCAGATCCCGGTGAGACCGGTGAGGCGGCCGTCGGGATGCAGCGTCCAGCGCTGGTTCGGGCCGCCGTGGCAGGTGTAGAGGGTGGGTTCGGTGCCGGGGGCGGTGGCGCTGTGCGGGAGGTCCGCGCACCGCGCGGAGGCCGCGTTGACGAGGGTGGCGTCGGCCGGGAGCGGTGCCGGGCGGCCGGTCAGGGTGAGTTCCGCGACGCTGGTCCAGGGCCCGCGTCCGCCGGCTTCGGTCAGGGCCCTGAGTCGGAGGTAGCGGCCGGTCCGGGGCGCGAGGGCGACGTTCTGGACGCTCGCGCCGTCGGCGAGGGTGCCGGTGGCGGCGGGGGTGCCCCAGTCGGCGGTGGAGTCCGAGACGTGGACCTCGTAGCCGCCGATCCGGCCGTTGACGCCGCCGTCCTGGCGGGGCAGGACGCCCAGCCCGTCGACGGTGTGGCGGGCCCCGAGGTCGAGGACGATCTCGTGCGGCAGCGCGGCCGGGGCGCCGCCGGACCAGGCCGTGTGCCAGTGGGTGGAGGCATTGCCGTCGAAGGCGTTGCGTGCGGCGCCGTTCTCGGCGACCGTCTCCTGACTGTCGGCGGAGACCAGGCTCCACCGCGTCCGGTCCAGGGGCGGCGAGCCGGCCGGGACCGGGTCGGCCGCCGGGACGGCCACCCCGGCGGCGGTGACGGTGAACGCCCCCGACTTCGTACCGGACTTGACCCACAGGACGCCCGCCCGGTCGGCCGGGTCGAAGAACCAGCCCGACGCGGCGGCGTCGTAGGCGCTCTTGTCGGCGAGGCGGGCCGACGGGGCGCCGTCCACGGTGAGGGAGGTGGGGGCGGAGGCCACGTGCAGGCTGAACTCGTAGCCGCGCGACGCGGGCTTGCCCGTGTAGTCGCCGGTGGGGGCTCCGACGGCGACGGTGACCGTCCCGGATCCCGAAGCGGGGGCGGTGACGTCCACGCGCTGGCGGGCGAAGGCGCCCGACTCGTGGGCCCTGGTCAGACCGTCGTCCTCGTAGAGGCTGAAGGTGGAGGACCCGCGCGGATGGATGTCGTAGGTGAGGGTGGAGACGGGCTTCTCACCGGTGTGGTTCATCCGCGGCCACATCGGGACGACCGCCCCGCCCTTCACGAAGAGGGGGAGGGTGTCCAGGGGCGCCCGGTAGCCGTTCAACCACCCCGGCCCGGCGTACGTCCTACCGCTCCAGTAGTCCGTCCAGGTCCCCGCGGGCAGGTAGATGCCGTCGCGCACCGAGGTGTCGGAGACGACGGGGGCGACGAGGAAGGAGTCGCCGGCCATGAACTGTCCGCTGGTGGCGTTGCCGCGGGCCACCGGGTCGTCGGGGTACTCCAGGACCAGGGCCCGGGTGCTGGGCACCCCGCTCTCGTGGGCGACGCGGCTCATCGTGTAGAGGTACGGCATCAGCCGCATCTTCAGCTGGAGGTACTTGCGGTTGATGGAGAGGTACGGCTCGGCGAACCGCCAGGGCTGCTTGTCCTGGTAGCCGGCCGACGGGCCGGTGGCACCCCAACCGGACATGGTCATGAACGCCGGGGTGAAGGCCTTCCACTGGAGGTCGCGGACGTACGTCTTCGGGCTGCCGCCGAAGATGCCGTCGACGTCGCCGGCGGCGTGGTTGAGGGCGGAGAGGCCCGCTCCGGTGATGGCGGGGACGTGCCAGCGCATGTCGTCCCAGGTGCCGTGGGTGTCACCGGTCCAGACGACGGCGTTGCGCTGGGTGCCCGCCCAGCCGTCCACGGTCCAGACGAAGCGACGCGCGTCGGAGTTCTTCTCGATGCCTTCGACGGCCTGCCGGACCCCGTCGAAGGCGTACTTGTATCCGCTGCCGATCCACGCGACGTCCGTCTTGACCCCGCGGCTACCTGCCGTGCCGACCTCGTCGGCGATGGACCCGAGGCCGGTGGAGGTCCACAGGCCCGTTCGGAACCCCTTGGCCGCGAGGGCGTCCACGGTGGACTTCAGGGGCGCGGTGTAGCCGCAGCCGTAGCCGTCGTTGGGCAGGAACCAGCCCGAGGGCATGTCGGCGGCGCGGGCGTCGGCCGCGTACCCGACGACGTCGGGGGTGGTTTGGTGCCGCGGCCGGTCGTGCTCGCCCTGGTACTCGGGGTTGGAGGCGTTGAAGCAGTCGGCATTGCCGAGTTCGAAGCCCCACTGGGGTGCCATGAAGGGTTTGCCGCTGACATCGGTGTACGCGTCGAGGACGGACTTGAGGGAGTTCCCGGTGAAGTACCAGGCGTCGAAGCGGTCCTCGTCGTGGGTGAGGGCGGTCGGCGCGTCGAAGGCGTACGAGCCGGGGGCCCAGGTGTTGCGCATGACGCCGTAGCCGTTGGTCGACATGTAGAAGGGGGCGGGGCTGGCGTTGTCGTTCTCGCGCCACCGGTTGTCCACGGCGACGGGGACGGTCTTTCCGCGCAGTGCCCATTCGCCGAGGCGTAGGCCGGTGCCGTAGAACTGCTCGTCGGCTCCTCGGGCCAGGTACTGGGTGGTCCTGCCTCCGCCCCAGGTGGTGGGCCGGGTCTCCTGCCAGACGAGGGTGGAGTCGTCGGCGCGGTAGACCGAGAACCGCAGGGGCGACTTCTCGACGCGGATGGACAGGGCTCCGGTGGTGATCCGGTAGTGCCCGCCGGCGTCGGTCCAGTCGGTGTTCACCGGCCCGAAGTCGGTGGTGGGCGCCAGGTCGGCACCGGCCGGATCGTCGGTGAAGGAGCCGTCGGGCGAGATCCGGAGCCGGAAGATGTCGGCGCGGGCGACCGTCACCCGGGCCTTCGCCCCGCCGGACGTGCTGACGGTGAAGGTGTTGCCGGCCCGGGTGAACCCGGTGACGTCCCCCGCCGTCACCGCCGGGCCCTTCGCGCCCCTCACGGGGTCGGTTCCCGCCGCGCGGGCGGTGGCCGGACCGACGGCCGCGAGACCCGCGACGGCGAGGGCGGCGGCCAGCAGGGCCTTCAACGGGGTCCGACGGCGGGTGGGACGGCCGGGCCGGGCGGTTCGGTGCGGGGGTGGGGGGTCGTGCCGGTCGCGACTGGTGCTCGGTGTCATCGGGCAGCTCCTCGTGCGGTCCGGATCGCGGACACACCGCTTTGGCATGCTCCCGGCAACATAGCGGTCCCGAGGGGCTGTTTGAAGGAAGTTGCTCGAAGTCGTCCTTCACCACGCAGCTTTGAGCACCGACGGGATGCGGGCGGGGTCGCCGCGCCGGGAAACCGTTGTGGCGGCCTCCCGGCGCGGATCGGTCAGCCGGCCGTGATCCGGATCTTGGACTGGCCGTGGCCGAGGCGCTCCCAGTCCTCCATGAAGCGGGCCCGCAGGCCGTGCTTGGCCGCGAGGTCCACGAGGGTCTGCGTGCGGTAGTAGAAGTCCTCGCGGAGGACCTGGTGTTCGACGCCTTCCGTACGGTCGAAGGTGAAGTCGAACCGACCGCCCGGCGCCAGCACCCGTCCCACGTGGGCGAGGCACTCGTCGATGATGTGGATCGGCGAGTGCGAGAAGACGCTGTGCGCGTGCACCACGTCGAAGTGGTGGTCGGGAAGGAAGTCCAGGGTCAGGTCCTGGGTGATCGTCAGGTGCGGCAGCTTGGCCTGGAGTCCGCGTCCCGTCAGGGTCTGCTTGGCCGCGATGAGGATGTCGGGCGATATGTCGATGCCGTAGTAGTGGCCCGTTTCCAGGTGCTCGATGAAGCGCCAGCCGGCCCGCAGATTGCCGCAACCGATGTCGAGCATCCGGTGCCCGGGCTCCAGGCCGTGCCCGATCAGGTAGTCGAACTGCATCCTGCCGAGGGCCAACCACCGGTCGTGGCTCCGGCTGCCGACGGCCGCCTCCGGGCTGCGGCCGGTGTCGGACGCCATGACGGCGCGGTAGTAGCCCACGTGGTCGGGGTGCTTGAAGCGCAGCCAGCCGTCCCGGGCGGCCCGCCGGACGTACGGGGCGATGCGGGTCGGGTTGCCCAGCGCGTAGCGGACCTTGTGCCCGACGCCGGCACGGTTGGCGGTGAGGTTCTTCTTGGTGGCCATGAGGGGTCCCCCTGAGGTACGGAGAAGAGGTGCGGTGGTGATGCGGGTCGTACGACAGGTCAGGCCGTACGACAGGTCGGGCCGTACGACGGGTCAGGCCGTGCGGCGGCGCAGTACGGCCAGCGTGACGGCGACCAGGACGGCCGCCAGGCCCAGGTAGAGCGCGGTGTCGATCCACTGGAAGGTCCAGAAGTCGCCGCTGGGATAGACCTTGTGGTACCGGCTGGTGAAACCGTTCTCGTCCATGCACTGCTGGGCGTCCCACCCGGACGTCTGGCACCACTGGTCGATGGAGAACTCCCGGCCGTCCGGCGTGCGGTAGCCGAACTCACCCGTCGACCAGGCGCTGCCGACGAGCCGCTTGGGCGTCATACCGGGGGTGATCCGGATCTCCGGGTCGATCCAGGAGGTGCGGAAGAAGTTGACGGCGAGCATCGCCGTGCCGATCACCCCGAAGGCCGCTCCCATCGCGGGCAGCACCTTGCCCACCAGGAGTCCCGCCAGGGTGCCGACGGCGAGGGCGAACAGCGCCGCGGCGAGCGGGGCCGGACCGGTCGCGTTGTAGACGACGGCATCGTGCCAGTAGGGGCCTTCGAGGGTGTTGGCGATGGGCAGCCACCACCAGGCGACGAGGGCCGCGACGACCGCCGAGGTCAACAGGGCGACCAGCGCCGCGAGTCCGAAGCGGGCGGCGAACCAGCCGCGCGGGTCGACGCCCTGGGTGAGGGCCATCTTGAAGGTCCCGCTCTCCAGCTCGCGGCCGATGAGGGGGGCGCCCCAGAACACGCCGATGAGGGCCGGGATCGCGAACCCGAGGGTGCCGAGCATCCGGATGCCGTCGACGTTGCCGTTCATGATCTCGTAGGTCGCGACGCTCTCGCAGCCACCGTTCCACCCCGGACAGGGCACCCACCCGTATTCCTCGATCAGCTGCGTCATCCCGGAGCGCTGGTACGCCACCCACACCGCACATCCGACGAGCAGTGCGACGGCGGTCAGGATCAGCAGCCGCTGCTGGCGCCAGGCCAGCCAGAGCGCGCCCTTCATGCGGCGACCTCCGTCGTCGTGGGGTCGGCGGCGGGGCGCGCGGAGCGCAGGTGTGCGAGCAACAGGGTTTCCAGGGAGGGGGTTTCGGCGATCCACCGGCCCCCCGGCGCGAACGGCTCGCCGGGCGACGTGCGGACGAGGGCGGTGACCTGACGGCCACTGGCGGCGACGTGCACGACGGCGTCGCGGTCGAACGCGCGCGGCAGGCCGTCGGGTTCCATCGGGTCGGCGCGGCCGGTGAGCCAGGTGTGCGCGTCGCAGAGTTCCGTCGCGTCCCCGGCGAGCCGGACGGCACCGCCCTGCAGGAGGACCACGTGGTCGCAGACGTCCTCCAACTCGGCCAGGACGTGCGAGGACATCACGATGCCCGTACCGCGTTCGGCGGCTTCCGTCATGAGCAGGCTCATGACCTCGTGGCGGGCGAGCGGGTCGAGGTCGGCGAGCGGTTCGTCCAACAGCAACAGGTCGGCGCGCTTGCCGAGGACCAGCGCCAGGGCGACCCGGGTCCGGTTGCCGCCGGAGAGCGAGCCGATCCGGGTGCCGAAGGGGATGTTCCCCTGACGTACGAGCCGTTCCGCGGCGGCCCCGTCCCATCGGCCGGGGTTGAGCCTGCGACCCAGACCGAGGGTTTCCTCGACGGTGAAACCCGCGTGGAGCGGCTTGTCCTGGGCCAGGTAGGCCGTGCGCCGGCGGGCCTCGCGGGTGCCGGGGGCGGCGCCGAACACGCGTATCCGACCGTCGGTCGGCCGCATCAGCCCCGCGGCGAGCTGGAGCAGCGTGCTCTTGCCCGCGCCGTTGGGGCCGACGAGCGCGGTGATGCGCCCTGGGGGCAACTCCACGTCGCACCCCCGCAGGGCCGGCCTGCCGCGGAACTTCCGCCCGAGGCCCGTCGCCCGTAGTGCCGGAGCGTGGGTCGGATCGCTCACGCCTTCTCCTCTCTCGACGTACCGGGCCCCTCGGGCCCGGAAGTGCTGAAACTGTCGTCCACGGCCGCCGCGACGAGCGCCGTGATGTCCTCCCGGCCCAGACCCGCCTCGCGCGCCTGGAGCATCCAGGCGGCCAGGCCCAGGCGCAGCGGCGAATCGGCCGCCGCCCCGGGGTGGGACAGGGACCGGCGTACGAAGGTTCCGGCGCCGGGGCGCGGCTCGACGAGCCCCTCGCGCTCCAGCTCCCGGTAGGCCTTGAGGACGGTGTTCGGGTTGATGGCGGTCGCCGCGACCACTTCACGGGCCGTCGGCAGCCGGTCACCCGGTTCGAGCACACCCAGTCGCAGCGCCTGCTTGACCTGGGTGACGAGCTGCAGATAGGTGGCGACGCCGCTACGACGATCGACTCGGAATTCCATCAGCTCCACCTCATTCCACTAACACGTTAGTGGAATAGTGCAGGGTGGCGTCGTGATCGTCAAACCGCGGCGGAGTATGACCGAACGGTCACAGCTTCCGGCGCGGGGAACGCGGGGGCCGCGGCGCACATCTAGGGATGCGGCGGGCTCCGAAGGGGCGCGCCGACGTGTCGGCAAGAACCGGCCGGACCGGCGCCGCGCGAGCGGCCCGACCGGGCGTGAGCAGCAAGGTGGGGCGCTGGAGATGAAGGCGGAATCGGTGGCGGGCGAGGCGACGGCGGCCGGTGGCGACGGAGCGTCGGAGGACGTGGAGACCGCTACGGCCCCGGAGCGGGCCCGGCGGGACACCCCGGGCCGGGAGGACACCGAGGGCCGGGCGAAGGCCCCGAGCGCGGCGGAGGATTCCGGGGAACCGGCACGGCCCCCGAGCCCGACCGAGGGCTCCGGGGAACCGACCACGACCCCGGGTTCCGCAACGGCCGGCGCCGGGGACGCGGAGGAGGCCACTTCGGGCCCCGGCGACGGAACCGCGGGGGCGGGCGCGTCGGCAACGACCGGTACGGACGCGGAGACGGATGCCGACCCCGCCGCCGAGGCACACGCCGACGCGGACGCCGACCCGAGCGGGAACGCGGGTGCCGACACGGACCCGGACTCCGACGCGCGGGGTGAGGCGGACTCCCCGGAGCCGGCGTCCGACCGCACCGATGACACCGCCGGGGACGGGGCCGGTACCGTACGGCCCGCGACCGAACTCCCCGAGGAGGAAGCGGAGCCGGACACCGCGGGCGAGCCCGTGGCGGCGGCCGCCGCCGACGCCGAGCCGGACAGCGCTGCCGCGCAGGACGCCGAGCCCGCCGACACCGAAGCTCCGCCGACCCCGGCCGACACGGACCCCCGCGAGCAGGAAGACGCCCCGGACGCGGAAGCCGAACCCCCGGCCGCCGACACCGAGGCGGACGCAGAGGCGGACGCAGACGCGGACTCGGACGCGGACTCGGACGCGGACGCGGACGCGGACTCGGACGCGGACGCGGACTCGGACGCCGACCCCGATGCCCCGGAAGCGGAGGCCGACCCCCAGGGCGCGGATCCCCGGGTGGCCGACGCCGAAGCCGCCGCCCCGGAGGCCAACCCCGAAACCGCCGACCCCGAACCCGCAGACGCCGAAACCGCCGACCCCGAGCCAAAGCCCGAACCGGCGAAGTCCAAGCCGGCGAAGCCCGAGCCGAAGCCCCGACCGGCGGAGCCCGCGCCGGCCGACGACCCCGAGCGGACCAGTACGTTCGTCGCGCTCAAGGACCCCCGCCCGGCCCCCGCGCGGGCGACCGCGCCGCCCGTCGTCGTCGAGCTCCCGGCGGCGGAGCGCACGCGGGAGGCTCCGCTGCCGCCGCTCGACCTGCTGGCCGAGCTGACCAACACCGCTCCCCCGCCGGAGACCCCGCGTCGTACCATCACGCGCCGCGTCAAGGTGTGGACGCCGATCCTGCTGCTGCTCGGCGCCGCCGCCATCGGGGGGCAGTTGCTGCGCCCCCTGCCGGCGCCGCAGCTCGTCGGCGACTCGACCACGTACGCCTTCGAGGGGAGCACCCAAATCCCCTGGCCCGCCAAGGGGCAGGCGGCCGTCCGCGTGCCGGGCTCCGGCGACATCGGCTCCTTCGGCGAGCAGAAGCCCGTACCGACCGCCAGCGTCGCGAAGGTGATGACCGCCTACGTCATCCTCAAGGGGCATCCGCTGCGCAAGAACGAAGCCGGTCCGCGCATCGAGGTCGACGCGGCGGCGGTGGCCGACGGCGCCGCCGAGGACGAGTCCCGGATCGAGGGGCTGACGGCCGGGCAGACCTTCAGCCAGCAGGACATGCTGAAGATGCTGATGATTCCCTCGGGCAACAACGTCGCCCGTTTGCTGGCCCGTTGGGACACCGGCACCGACTCCACGGCCGCCTTCGTCGCGAAGATGAACGCGGCCGCGAAGGAACTCGGGATGAACGACACCACGTACACGGACCCCAGCGGGCTGGACGCCGGTACCGTCAGCACGGCCGCCGACCAGATCAAACTCGGCGAGGCGGTGATGAAGGAGGAGGCGTTCCGGGCGATCGTCGCGATGCCCAACGCGACCATCGAGGGCCTGCCGAAGCCGATCATCAACAACAACGACAACCTGTTGCTGGCCAACGGTCTGAGCATCAAGGGGATCAAGACCGGGTCGAGCACGCCCGCCGGTGGCACCCTGCTCTGGGCCGCGTACAAGACGGTCGGGAGCGAGACGCGGCTGATACTCGGCGCGATGATGGAGCAGCGCGTGGACGGCCCGGACCCGAATGCCACCAAGGCGCTGGGTCTGGTGAAGGAGAACAGCCGGAAGGTGATCGAGGCGGTCCGTACGGCGCTGACCTCGACGACGGTCATCCGCAAGGGCCAGCTCGTCGGTCACCTGTCGGACGGCCTCGGGGGTTCGACTCCGCTGGTGGCCACGAAGGACGTCAACGTCATCGGCGTCCCGGGGCAGGAACTGCGGCTGTCGCTCACCCCGGGTCCGAAGTCCGTTCCGCACGAGGCGAAGGCGGGGACCGAGGTCGGTGTGCTCACCGTGGGCGAGGGCGACGGCGCGAAGTCCGTACCGGTCGCCGTGGAGGGCGTGTTGGACGGGCCGTCGTTCGTCGCGCGGGTGACGCGACTGTCCTGACCCGGTCCCGGCACGGACCGAGGTCCCGAACCGGGCCGTCCGGACGCCGCCGCGCGCCCGTCCGGACGGCCGACCCGGTTGCCCCGCCTACGCGTTCGCGATGACCAGCAGGGTGCGGGCGGGCGCCGTACGTCCGCCGAGTCCGCAGCGGTGCGGGATCTCGCCCCGGTGGTGGGCGCTCTGGCCCGCGCGCAGGACGAGCGGTTCCTCGCCCTCGACCTCCAGGACGAGCTCCCCCTCCAGGACGTAGAGGAAGTCCTCGCCGGGGTGCTCGAACCAGCCGCGTTCGCCCCGGCCGGGTTCGAAATGGTGCTCGTAGGCCTCCATCAGCCCACTGCTCCCGCCGGGGATGAGCACTTTGGCGACCTGCCCGGCGGCCTCGCTCACGCGGATGACCTGCGGATCGCTCTCGTGGCTGACGACGCCGGGCCGGTCGGGGCGGCGCAGGAAGGTTCCCGGCGCCACGTCGAGGGCCTCGGCGATGCGGTAGATCGAGCTGAGACTGGGCGTGGCGAGTCCACGTTCCAGCTGGCTGAGGAAGGGCTGCGAGAGGCCCGAGCGGGTGGCCAGTACGGCCATGGAGACGCGGCGGGCGGTGCGGCAGCCGCGGATCGCCCGCCCGACCTCGATCGCTTCGGGGGTGGGTTCGGGTCGAGACACGCTGGTGAACGTACCCCATCGCCGATCTTCGCCCGGGGGGTCCCGGGAGGTTTCGCACCGCTGCAACACCCCGTTAATAAGCGTGGTCAATTATTGACCTCACTTATCAACGAAGGAGTCCTCGCGTGCAAGCCACCCCAACACCCGTGGGCCGGGCCCTCGGCCGGCTCGGGCCCGCCCTGGGCGCGGCCGGTGCGGTGCTCGCCCTCTGGTCACTGGCCGCCTGGTCCGGCGCCGTGGCTCCGGGGCTGCTGCCCACCCCCGCCGAGACGGTCGCGGCGCTCGTCGACAGTGCCCGCAGCGGGGTGCTGGCCACCGACCTGAGCGCCAGTCTGGCCCGGGCCGGCCAGGGCTTCGCGCTCGGCGCCGTGATCGGGGGCGCGCTGGGCTTCGCGACGGGCTACCTGCCCCGGCTGTCGGCCGCGGTGACCCCGGTGGTCTCTTTCCTGCGACCGATCCCGGCCATCGCGCTCGTACCTTTGGCGACGGCCTGGTTCGGCATCGGCGAGAGCGCGAAGCGGCTGCTGATCGCCTACGCCGTCCTGCTCGCCGTCTGGCTGTACGTCCACGACGGCGTGTCGCGCGTCCCGGTCTCGCACCTGCGGGCGGCCCGCTCGCTGGGGGCACCGCTGCACCGGCGCTTCACCGAGGTGCTGCTGCCGGCGGCCGCTCCCGCCCTGCTCGCCGCGCTGCGCTACGGCGCGTCCGTGGCACTGCTGGCCCTGGTCGCCGCCGAACTGGGCGGCGCGGACGCCGGGTTGGCGTACCGACTCCAGGTGGACGGACAGTTCCTTCGGGTGGACCGGATGTTCGCGGGGCTGCTCGTCCTCGGGTTGCTCGGGGTGGCCGCCGACCTCGCGCTCGCCGCCGTGGGCCGTCGCTTCGTGCACTGGAGCGCATCATGAGCCTGACGGTGCGACTGGAGGGACTGTCGGTCGGGTACGGCGACGCCCCGGTGCTGGAACCCACCGACCTGGAGTTCCCCGCGGGTTCGTTCACCGCCCTGCTGGGGCCGAGCGGCTGCGGGAAGTCCACGGTGCTGAACACGGTGGCCGGGTTCGTCCGCCCGGCGGCGGGGCGGGTGACGGCCGGGTCGGAGACGGTTCTGGGGCCGGGCCCGGACCGGGGCGTGGTCTTCCAGCACTACGCGCTGTTCCCGTGGCGCACGGCCCGGGGCAACGTCGAGTTCGCCCTCAAACGGTTCGGGTTGACGCGCCCCGAGCGCCGCGAGCGGGCGCTGGCCGCGCTGGAGGAGGTCGGGCTGGCCGACGGCGCGCGGAAGTACCCGGCGCAGTTGTCGGGCGGCATGCAGCAGCGCGTGGCGTTGGCCCGCGCCCTGGCCGCCCGTCCCGAAGTCCTGCTGATGGACGAGCCGTTCGGCGCGCTGGACGCGCTGACCCGCTCCCGGATGCAGGGTCTGCTGCGGGAGCTGTGGCAGCGCAGCGGCACCACCGTGCTCTTCGTGACGCACGACATCGACGAGGCGCTCGCCCTCGCCGAACGGGTCGTCGTCCTCGGCGGGTCCCCCGGCCGGGTCCTGGCGGACCACGTGGTGGCCCCCGGCCCGCCCGACCCGGACCTGCGCGCGCTGATCGCCCGCCACCTCGGCGCCGGCTGAGCGCCGACCGCGTTCCGCCCCCCTCCTTGCTCCTTGCTCCCCTTGCCCCGGAAGGACCCCGAACCATGCCCGGACCCCGATCCGCCCCCGGATCACGATCCACGACCGGACCCCGTGCGGTGGCCGCCGTATTCCTGGCCTCCCTGCTCTGCGCCCTCGCCACCGCCTGCGGCGGCGGGGCCACCACCCCCTCGAAGGCCGGCGGGAGGCTCGCCGTGACCGTGGCCGGCAGCGATCACCTGGGCGGCGCCCCCGTCCACATCGCCGAGGAACGCGCCCTGTGGGCCGCCGAGGGCGTCGACGCCACCGTGACCACCCTGCCCACCGGGCGCGACGCCCTGAACGCCGTACTGGGTGGCCAGGCGCAGCTCGGGATCGTGGGCGACCTGCCCGCCGTGACGGCCGCGCTGAGCGGGCGCGACGTGCGGATCGTCGCCGACCTCTCGCGGTTCTCCGACTGGCGGCTGCTGTCCGCCACCGACCGCGGCATCACCGGCTTCGCGTCGCTGAAGGGCCGCAAGGTCGGGGTCCCGCGGGGCACGAACGTCGAGTACGCCCTGAGCCGGATGCTCGGCTCGGCTCAGCTGACCGCGGCCGACGTGACCGTCGTCAACCTGGCCCCCAACCAGGTCGCGGCGGCGCTGGCCCGCGGCGACGTCGACGCCGGCGTCACCTTCCCCAGCTTCTACGACGCGGCGCGCACCGCGCTCGGCGACCGCTACGCCGAACTCCCCTTCACCGGCTACACCGCGCGGACCCTCCTCATCGCGGGCCCCTCCGCGGCCGACGAAGCCGTGACGGCGGTCCTGCGCACGGTGCTGCGCGCCCAGCAGGCGGCGACCGCCGACCCGGCGGCCGCCCGGGCGGCCGTGGTCGCCCAGTCGAAGGGCGCGCTCCAGGCGGCGTACGTCGACGCCTTCCAACCGCGCTACACGTACGGCGCGAGCCTGTCGCCCGAGTTGCTGACGCAGCTGACGGACGAGGCCGCCTGGGCCAAGGCCACACAGTCCCTGCCCGGCGACGCCGACCGGGCGGCCCTGCTGGGGAAGTTGCGTCCCGGTCCGCTCAAGGCCGTCGATCCGGCAGCCGTCACCGTCGGCTGACCTCCCACCCACCCGCGTCCCACCGGCCCACCCTCCCCTTCACCCGTTCCGACCGCCCACCGAAGGAGCTCCCCCATGTCCGTCGACCAGAACACCCTGCGCCGCCGCGGTACCGGCCTGCGCGCCCACGACCCCGAACGCAGCCACGGCGGCTACACGCTCTACACCCCCATCACGGGGGACGGCGAGATCCACCTCGTCGACATCGAGGGCCGCACCGCGCACACCTGGAAGTCCCCGTACCCGCCCGGCCGGCAGGCGCAGTTGCTGCCGAACGGCAACCTCTTCTACGCGGCCAAGGACACCTCCGGGCCGACGCTCTTCCCGATCTGGGACGTCTACCACGGCGGCATCTTCCAGGAACTCGCGCCCGACTCCACCGTGCTGCGCGAGGTACGGCACCCCTTCCACCACCACGACGCCTCCGTGCTGCGCAACGGCAACCTGCTCATCACGGTGGTGGAGCCGCTGTCCCCGGCCGACGCGGCCCGGATCCGCGGCGGCATCCCCGGCTCGGAGGCCGCGGACGGGGTGATCTACGGGGACGTGGTGTACGAACTGACCTGGGCCGGCGAGACGGTCTGGCGCTGGGCGGCCATCGAGCACCTCGACCCCGAGGAGGTGCCGCTCAACCCGCACTTCGCGCGTGAGCACTGGCCGATGGCCAACACCGTCAACGAACTCGCCGACGGCGGCATCGTGATCGGCTTCCGCAGTGCGTCCACGACGGTGGCCGTCGACCGGGCGGACGGCTCCGTGCGCTGGCGGATCGGACCCGATGTCCTGGCGCAGCAGCACCACCCCCACGAGCTGCCGGGCGGCAACATCCTGGTCTTCGACAACGGGACGTACCGCGACACGACGTCCGTGCCGTACTCGCGGGTGCTGGAGCTGAATCCGGTCACGGGTGAGGAGGTGTGGGCGTACGAGGACAACCCGCCGCAGAACTTCTACAGCCCGTACATGTCCAGTGCGCAGCGGCTGCCGAACGGGAACACGTTCATCGCCGAGGGTTCCTTCGGGCGGCTCTTCGAGGTGACTCCGGACGGGGACGTGGTGTGGGAGTTCGTCGTCCCCGAGTTCGGCGCGTTCAGCCGGGGCACCGGTCTGGAGTCCTCGCGCGGCGCCCAGAACTCGGTGTTCCGGGCCTACCGGTACGGGGCGGAGCAGATTCCCTGGCTGTGAACGGCGGACGGCCGGTCCCGCGCCCCGGGTGACCGGGGTGCGGGACCGGCCGGAGCCGGTGCGGCCTCGTCAGTTGTTCGAGCCCACGGTGTTGTCGTGACCGGCGTTGAAGATGTCGTCCGCGGCGAACTGGAACCAGTCGCCGAAGACGAGGTTGTAGTTGTTGCCTTCCGGAACGGTCACGGTCACGTCGGCGCTCGCGGCGGAGGCGCCACCGAAGACGAGGGCGCCGGCGGCGAGGACCGTGAGGACGGAACGGACAGATCGCATGGATCCACCTTTCGAAAGGGAGGGGGCAAGCACCGAAGGTAGGCAACCGCGACCCGGCTGTCCCCGCGCCCGACGGCGTGGCCGCGAGTCCCATCCGAATGGACCAGCCGTACGGGGCCGCCGGCCGGAAGCAGACCCATCGGGGTGAACAGCGGGCTACGGACTGGTAACTTGCGCGAGTTGATCAAGGCCGGGGGGCCCGGTTTCACCCTGCCGCCCGGCAGAGCCACCCCCCGAGCAAGGAACCACATTGGCCCGCACCGTCCGCACGACGGCCCTCGCCCTCGCGCTCTCCGCCGCACTGTTACCCGCGACCCCGGTCTTCGCGGCCGACGCGCCCACGCCCCACCTGGACTCGGTGGAGCAGACCCTGCGCCAGGTGTCCCCCGGCCTGGAGGGCTCCGTCTGGGAGCGCAGCTCCGGTAACCGGCTGGGCGCCTCCGCCCCCGGTGGCGCCGACTGGCTGCTCCAGACGCCCGGCTGTTGGGGCGACCCCTCCTGCACCGACCGGCCCGGCACCCGCAGGCTGCTCGACAAGACGCGGGAGGACATCTCCAAGGCCACGCAGAGCGTCGACATATCGACGCTGGCGCCCTTCCCCGACGGCGGGTTCCAGGACGCGATCGTGGCCGGGCTGAAGGAGGCCGCGCAGAAGGGCAACCGGCTCCAGGTCCGCGTCATGGTCGGCGCCGCGCCGATCTACCACGCCACCGTGCTGCCGTCCGCGTACCGCGACGAACTGGTCGCCCGGCTCGGCCCGGACGCCGCCAACATCACCCTGAACGTGGCGTCGATGACTACCTCGAAGACCGCGTTCTCCTGGAACCACTCGAAGCTGCTCGTCGTGGACGGCGAGTCGGTCATCACCGGCGGCATCAACAGCTGGAAGGAGGCCTACCTCGACACCGCGCACCCGGTGAGCGACGTCGACCTCGCCCTGTCCGGTCCCGCCGCCGGCTCGGCCGGCCGGTACCTGGACACCCTGTGGGACTGGACCTGCCGCAACAAGGGGAACTGGGGCTGGAGCGCAGCCTGGTTCGCCTCCTCGAACAACGCCGGTTGCCTCGCCACGCTGCCCCGGCCCGCGTCGCCGCCCGCGGGTGGCGACGTACCCGTCCTGGCCGTCGGCGGTCTCGGCGTGGGCATCCGGCAGAACGACCCCTCCTCGACGTTCCGCCCGGTCCTGCCGACGGCACCCGACACCAAGTGCGGCATCGGCCTGCCCGACCGGACCAACGCCGACCGGGACTACGACACGGTCAATCCGGAGGAGAGCGCCCTGCGCGCGCTGGTGGAGAGCGCCACCGAGCACATCGAGATCTCCCAGCAGGACGTGCACGCCACCTGCCCGCCGCTGCCGCGCTACGACGTCCGGCTGTACGACGCGCTCGCGAAGAAGCTGACGTCGGGGGTCAAGGTCCGCATCGTCGTCAGCGACCCCGCGAACCGGGGACCGATCGGCAGCAACGGCTACTCCCAGATCAAGTCCCTGTCCGAGGTGAGCGACGCCCTGCGCGGCCGACTGACGGCGCTGACCGGTGACGAGGGCCGGGCGAAGGCCGCGATGTGCCGGAACCTGCAGCTGGCGACCTTCCGCTCCGCGGACAGCGCGACCTGGGCGGACGGCAAGCCGTACGCCCAGCACCACAAGCTGGTCTCGGTGGACGACTCGGCCTTCTACATCGGCTCGAAGAACCTCTACCCGTCCTGGCTCCAGGACTTCGGCTACATCGTGGAGAGCCCGGCGGCGGCGCGACAGCTGGCGAGCGGGCTGCTGGCACCCCAGTGGCAGTACTCCCGGGCCACGGCGACGTACGACCACACGCGCGGCCTCTGCCAGGCCTGACCGGTGACGGCCCGGGGCGGTGCGCGCCGGGCCGTCAGCGACGGGTACTACGCGAGGCGGACGGGAGTTCGACGACAGCCCCTAGCGCTTGCGCTGGGCCGGGGTGTTCACCAGGAGCGCCTCGGACACCAGGCGCACGCTGCGGGACAGCCTGCCCAGCTGTTCGAGTTCGATCGCGTACATGCGGATCGTGTTCTCGATGACCGCCTCGGCCATGCCCATCGTCGGCAGGTCCGCGCGGCTGGTGTGGAGCGCGACGCGCACGGCGCGCATCTCGTGCTGGAGCTGGAGCTGCACGTGACGGGCGAGGAGGGCGTGGTGACGGGTCAGGGTCAGGTAGCCGCCGTAGCGGGCCGGGAGGAGGTCGCGCAGCCATCGGGCGGCGGTGCGTTCCCAGTCGTGCGTACCGGGGCTCTTGACCTGCAGGGGCCAGTCCGGGCTGCGCGTGAGGGTGGCCGTCTGGGACATTCTCGTCACTTCCGAGGGGTATCGAACTCTGATCGAGACGGTGCTGGTGGGCGGCCTCGGCCCAGGGGTTGACCGAGGCCGCCATGGGCGCCCTGCGGGATCCGAAAGCCTGACTCGACACCCGGTCGCACCGTGAGGAGGAGCGGTGTACCGGGTGCCCGTTCGAGGAGGACGTGGGGACGTCCTCCTTGGCATCTGATGGATCCGGGGCGCCGCCGTCAGTAAACATATATACCGTCGAGTAGGCAAGGGTATGAAAAATTTCATGCACCTACCGGCACTGAATATTTCCGGTCCGTCAGGCCTCTAGAGGAAGAATCCGTGCTGGTCGGCGACCTGCTCGTACTGTTCGAGCCGGGCCTGGGTCCGCTCCGGATCGGCGTCGGCCATCGCCTGGAGCAGGGCGGCCGACAGCATGCCGGGCGCCGCGTACGAGTCGAAGACCAGCCGCGAACCCGTACCGGCCGTGAGGACCACCTCGGCCTCGTCGACCAGGGGCCCCAGGGTCGGGTCCGTGATCAGGACCACGCGCAGGCCTGTGCTGCGGGCCGCCCGCAGGGCCGCGAGGGTCTCGTTGGCGTGCCGGGGCATGGCGAAGGCCAGCACCCAGGTGCCGCCCGCCGCCCGGGACTGCAGGAGGGCGTCGTAGGCGACGCTGCCGCCCCGGGTGACCAGGCGGACGTCGGGGTGGATGCGGCGGGCCGCGTAGGCGAAGTACTCGGCGAGGGAGACGGAGATCCGCAGGCCGAGCACGGTCAGCGGGACGGAGCGGGCCAGCTCGCGACCGATGTCGAGGACCTGGTTGGTGTCGGCGAGCAGCCGGCGGACGTTCTCCAGGTTCTCGATCTCGGCGTCCACGGCCGCCTGGAGCTCGTTCTGCCGGATCTGCTCCCGGCTGTCCGGGGTGCCCGCGACGGCGCTCAGCGCGATCGGCTGGAGGACGTCCCGCAGGGCCGGGTAGCCGCTGAACCCGAGGGAGGCGGCGAAGCGGGTCACCGAGGGTTGGCTCACGCCGACCCGTTCGGCGAGCTCGGTGATCGACAGGAACGCCGCCTCGGTGAGGTGGTCGATCAGGTACTGGGCGATCCGCCGCTGCCCCGGGGAGAGCCGGTGACCGTCGAAGAGCGCGAGGAGCCGGTCGGCCGGTGGCCTCACCTGCTCCGGCGCCCGTCCGCCCGGCGTGATCGCAGCCGCCTGGGCGCGTGCCTGCTGCCCCGATGACACCGGCGGGCCTCCTTCTCACGTCACTCGTGTTCCAACATAGCCCACGCTCCGTGTCCGGTGATCAACTCCCTGGTCGGGTGCCGCCGCGCCCGGGGACGCGGCGGCACCCGCTCAGGCGGTGCTCCGGGTGCCCGCGGGGCGGCCCGAGCCCCGGGCGAGGGAGTACCCGAAGACCCCCGCGAGGGCGGCGAGCACCCCGCCGGCGGCGGTCCAGACCCAGCGGTCGGACCACCGGCCGCCGGACCAGCCGTCCTCGGGCGCGCGCGCCGCCCGCTGCTCCTCCGGGGCGCCCGCGATGCCCGGGACCAGCGGTTCGGCCAGGGCGGCGTCCACGGCCACGGCCCCGCCCACGTCCTTGACGTCGGCCTCCACCTGCGCGCGGACCGGCAGGCCCAGGTCGTCCTCGGGCAGTCCGACGACCGTCAGGCGTACGTAGTAGCTGCCCGGCAGGGGGTCGTTGGCCCAGGGTTCGGCGCCGGAACGCACGGTGCGCAGGGTGCAGGAGAGTTCGGCGGTCACGGCCTCCTTGGCCGCCGCCTTCGTCTGCGTCCCGTAGGCGCAGGCCTGGCGGCGGCGCAGTCCGTCGTACACGTCCAGCTGCCAGGTCGCCGGGCCGTGCCGCAGCGCCGGCTCGGGCAGGGTCACCGTCGCCCGTACGGTGACCCGTTGGCCCGCGTCGACCGGGAGCACCCAGTAGAGGTAGTCCCCCGTGGAGGCGGCGGCGGTGGCCCGTTCGCCCGGCCGGAAGGCGGTCGCGGTACGGAAGCCGGTGCCGGCCTCGGTCGGGCCGGCGGAGTCGCCGGCCCCGCTCGGGGTGGGGGTCGGACTCGGGGCCGCGGCGACCGGGGCCGCGGCGCCGGCGAGGGCCAGTGCGGCCAGCAGCGCGGCGGTCGATGTCCTTGGGGTACGCATCAGTTGGTCCTCCGGACGGAGATGTGCCGGCGCGAGGTCCAGCCCCATACCAGGCCCGCCGACAGGCCGGTGAGGGCGAGCACGGCCAGCAGCCACCAGCCGCGGCCGAGGCCGAAGGAGGCGACGTCGGACGCGTCGTCGGGACCGTCGACCACGTCGATGGTCAGCTCGACGGGCATGCCGGGGGCGGTCTTGACGGCGGGCCCGGCGGAGAAGGAATTGCTGACCTGGAGGCACACGGTCTCGGGTGCCCGGGCGGCGTCGCCGTCGGCGTCCTCCAGGGTGGCCTTGGGGTAGCGCAGGCCCGTCGAGATGACGTCGGTGCGGCCGTCACCGGACTCCGATCCACGGACGATCTCCCGCCCGTGGACGGTCGTCGCGCGCAGCAGGATCCCGTAGTCGCGGTTGACGGCGCGGTCCGCCCCGATGCTCACGGAGGCGCGCAGTTCCTGCCCGGGGCGGACGTCGACCCGGTACCAGCGGTGCTCGCCGAACGTCTCGCGGTCGGAGTAGAGGCCGGCCCCGAGCTTCGGGGCGTTCGCGCACCGCTCGGCGCCCTCGGTGGCCACCGGGGTGACGACGGGGTCGGCGGCCCGGTCGACGAGTTGTCTGACCCTGCCGGAGAGTTCGGCGGTGTGCTGCACCGAGGTGTAGGTGCCTCCGGTGGCCTCGGCGATGCAGGTGAGCTGGGCGCGGGTCTTGGCGTCCGGGACCAGGCCGAGGGTGTCCACGACGAGGTGGATGCCCTTCGCCGCGATCTCCCGGGCTACTTCGCAGGGGTCGAGCGGGGCGCAGGTGTCCTCGCCGTCGGTGATGAGGACGATCCTGCGGGTGGCGTCGCCGCCCTCCAGGTCCTGGGCCGCGCCCAGGAGGGCGGGGCCGATGGGGGTCCAGCCGGTGGGGGCGAGGGTCGCGACGGCGGTCTTCGCCTCGGTGCGGTTCAGCGGTCCGACGGGGTAGAGCTGCGCGGTGTCCTTGCAGCCGAGCGCCTTGTCCTCGCCCGCGTAGCCGGCGCCCAGGGTCCGTATGCCGAGCCGTACGTCCTCGGGCACCGCGTCGAGGACCTCGTTGAAGGCCTGTTTGGCGGCGGCCATCCGGGACTGCCCGTCGATGTCGGTCGCCCGCATCGAACCGCTGACGTCGAGGACGAGTTCGACCTTGGGCGGTTCCTTTCGAGGTCCGTCGGCGGCGGCCGCGGTCGTCGGGAGGAGTCCCGCGCTGAGGGCGACGAGCAGGCCGCAGGTCGCGGCCGCCAGCCGTTTTGTTGTGATCATCGCCGGATCGTATTGAGGATCCCGCACCGATCCAAAACGGTCCGCGGCGGCCGCCGTTCACCCTGCGGCGGCGGGTGCGCGGAAAGCGGCTACCAGCGCACCGGGAGGTGGGTCGTGCCGTGCATCAGGGTGCCGGGCAGCCACTCCAGGGGCCCGCCGGAGTCGTCGCGGGCCAGGTCCGGGAAGCGTTCCAGGAGTCCGCGCAGGGCGATGCGGCCCTCCAGTCGGGCCAACGGGGCGCCGATGCAGAAGTGCAGGCCGTGGCCGAACGCCAAGTGCCCCTGCGGGGCGCGGTTGATGTCGAAGGTGTCGGGCTCCGGATAGCGCTCGGGGTCCCGGTCGGCGCCGGCCAGGGAGACGAACACCACGGCGCCGGCGGGGATGACCGCCCCGCCGAGCTCCACGTCCCGGGCGGCATGACGGTAGGTGGCGTTCTGCACCGGGCCGTCGTAGCGGAGCATCTCCTCGATGGCGCCGCCCAGCAGGCCGTCGTAGTCGGCGCGGAGCGCGGCCAGTTGGGCCGGGTGGTCGAGGAGGGCGCGCAGGCCGTTGGAGATCAGGTTGACGGTGGTCTCGTGGCCCGCGACCAGCAGCAGGAAGGCCATCCCGATCAGTTCGTCGGGGGAGAGCGAGTCGCCGTCCTCGTCGCGGGTGCGGATCAGTGCGCTGAGGAGGTCGTCCCCGGGAGCCTTGGCCTTGGACTCGATGAGGTCCGCGAGGTAGGCGCTGAGTTGCTGCTGGACCGTCGAGTTCAGGTCGGGGGCGACGGGCGCGACGACGGCGTTGGACCACTGTCGGAAGCGTTCGCGGTCGAGGTCGGGGACGCCGAGCAGTTCGCAGATCACCGTCATCGGGAGCGGGAAGGCGAGCGCCTCGATGAGGTCGGCGGACCGTTCGGGGCGGGCGGCCATCGCGTCCAGCAGGTCGTCGGTGATCCGCTGGACGCGCGGCCGCATCGCCTCCACCCGCCGGGCCGTGAACTCCCGTGCCACCAGGCGGCGCAGGCGGGTGTGGTGGGGCGGGTCGGACTCCAACATGTTCGAGCCGGCGGCCGTCGCCACGAGGTCCGGGTACATCCCGGAGGTCCGCCAGTCCTTGAGGAGGTCGGGGTGGTTCAGTGCCTGGCGGGCCTCCTCGTAGCCGACGACCAGCCAGTTCGTGTCGGCCACCATGGCCATGCCACTGACCTGGTGCACGGGCCCCGCGGCGCGCAGCGCGGCGTAGAAGGAGTGGGGATCCGCGCCGAAGTCCCGCGCGGCGGTCTTGATGTCTACTACATCCATCGCCCCACACTACGAGAGGCCCGCCCCCCGAAGGTGCTGAAAACCGGCCACTCCCCCGAGTGGCGGTGGCCGATCGGCTACCGCACCGTCCCCTCCGGGTCGGGCAGCCCGCGCGGGAGGCGACCGGTGTGGACCACGTCGAGGTGCTGGGTGGCCCGGGTGAGGGCGACGTACAGGTCGCTCGGCGGGAAGTCGGCGGGTTCGGCCACGATGACGGTGTCGAACTCCAACCCCTTGGCCTGGCGCGGGTCGAGCAGCACCACCGGACGGGTCAGGTCCGGCTCCTCCCCCGCCCGTACGCCGGGCAGCGCCGCGGCCAGCGCTTCGTGCAGGGGGCGCGGAGCGATCACCGCGAGCCGCCCCTCGGCCGGGGTGGCCGCGCTCAGGGCCTCGGCGACGCCGGCGGCGAGGTCGTCCGCCGCCCGGACCCGGGGCGGCGTTCCCGTGGACCGCACCGAACGAGGGGGCTCGAAGCCGGGCAGGTGGGCGCGGAGCACGGCGGCGGCGACCTCCATGATCTCGGCGGGCGTACGGTAGTTGACCCCGAGGCGGACGCGCTCCCAGCGGTTGCCGACGTACGGCTCCAGGATCTTCCGCCAGGAGCCGCAGCCCGCCTCGTCGCCGGTCTGGGCGGGGTCGCCGACGAGGGTCATGGACCGGGTGGGGCAGCGGCGCATGAGCAGGCGCCACGCCATCTCGGACAGTTCCTGCGCCTCGTCGACGATGACGTGGCCGAAGGCCCACGTCCGGTCGGCGGCGGCGCGCTCGGCCGTGGTGCGGTGGTCGGCCTCCTCCTGACGTTCCGCCATGCGCTCGGCGTCGATGATGTCGTGGGCGGCGAGGTACTCGTTCTCGGCGTCCTCGAACTCGAAGGAGTCCGATCCCTGCGAGAGGTCGAGGACGCCCTGGGCGTAGGCGATGCGTTCCAGCCGGTCTCGTTCCTCGGCGGCCCGCCCGGCGGTGTCGTCGAACCCCAGGAGTTCGGCGGCCTCGTCGAGGAGCGGGACGTCGGCGGGGGTCCAGTCGCCCCCGGAGCGGCGGATCAGGTCGGCCTCGTCCGGCGGGAGGTGGGTGGGGTCGGCGAGGAACCCGGCCACCAGGCCCAGGGGGGTGAGCGGGGGCCAGAGGCTGTTGATGGCCGCGTGCACCTCGGAACTCGTGGCGATCTCCTTGCCGAGTTGCGCGATGTCGTCCGGGCCGAGGAGGTTGGGGCCGCCGTACGGGTCGGCGCCGAGCCGGTCGGTGAGCTGCGCGGTGAGGGCGTCGATGACGGCGAAGGCGAAGTAGGGGCGGGCGAGGTTGTGCGGCAGGCCGGTGCCGCGGGCCCGGTCGCGGGCCTCGTGCGCCATGGTGCGGTCCAGCAGCAGGGTGCCGTAGTCGTCGTGGTCGATCTCCAGTGCCGGTTCGGGGACCACGTCGTTGTCCTCGCCGCTGCCCGCGGGGATGCCCTCGGGCAGGGTCTGGTGGTCCTCGACGACCCGTGCGAGGACCTCCGCCATGGCCGCGCGGCCCTTCACGGCGGCGGCGCCGGGGCGGTCGGTTCCGGTGGCGCGGACTCCGGGGAAGAGGTCGCCGGGCGAGGCGAGGAGCACGCCCGTCTCACCGAGGGAGGGCAGCACCTCCCCGATGTAGCCGAGGAAGGCGGGGTTCGGTCCGACGATCAGCACGCCGCGCTTGGCGAGGAGTTCCCGGTACGCGTAGAGGAGGAAGGCGGCGCGGTGCAGGGCGACGGCGGTCTTCCCGGTACCGGGGCCGCCCTCCACCACCAGGGCCCCCTGGTGGGGCGAGCGGATGACGCGGTCCTGCTCGGCCTGGATGGTCCGCACGATGTCGTGCATGCGGCCGGTCCGGGCGGCGTCGAGGGCCGCGAGCAGGACGGCGTCCGCGTCCGACCCCTCGAAGCCTGTGCGCTCGGTGTCGGAGAGGTCGAGGATCTCGTCGTGCAGGGCGGTGACCGTGCGCCCCCGGGTGGTGATGTGACGGCGGCGGCGCAGACCCATGGGAACGTGCCCCGTCGCCAGGTAGAACGGGCGTGCTCTTTCGGCCCGCCAGTCGATTACCAGTGGCGTGCGTTCGGCGTCGTCCTGCCTGATTCCGATACGGCCGATGTGGTGGTCGCGGCCGTCGGTGAACTCCAGGCGACCGAAACAGAGACCGTGTTCGGCCGAGTTCAGCGCGGAAAGCAGCCCGGATTGTTCGGCGACGACTACATCGCGTTCCATACGGGCCTGAAACCCGTTGCCACCCTCCTTCAGGGCCGCCCGAACGGTACGTTCGGCCTGGTCCCGGAGGTCTTCGAGACGCGCGTACAGCCGGGTGATGAATTGCTGCTCATTTTCATGTTCCACGTTTGACAATTCCACTCCCGACGCGATACGATGCCACTGCAAAGCTTCTTCACGTCTTCGCCGTAAATCTCTGCGCGCAATACGTGAAACAATGAATATACGCAGGCGAACACCCCGGACGTCAATTCGTCCGGGGTTATTTTTTTGCGCCGCGGACCCACGGGCCCCGCGCGGGCCGGCCAGTACCCTTGCGGGATGACGACGCAGAAGACCGTCGATGTGAACGTTGACGCGATGATCGAGGACCTCCGGGCACTCGTCGAAACCGAGTCCCCCTCCCGCGACACCGACGCGCTGGCGGCGTCGGCCAAAGCGGTGGCCTCCCTCCTCGACCGGCGACTCGGGGGGCACGCCGTCCTCGTCGAGAGCGACGCCGGACCGCACGTCCACTGGTCGGGCGGCGGCACCCCCCGCGTACTGGTCCTCGGCCACCACGACACGGTGTTCCCGCTCGGCACCCTCGCGCGCCGCCCGTTCACCGTCACCGACGGGCACGCCACCGGCCCCGGGGTCTTCGACATGCTGGGCGGCCTCGTCCAAGCCGTGCACGGGCTGGCGGCGTTGGAGGACCTCTCGGGCGTCGAGGTGCTCGTGACCGCCGACGAGGAAGTCGGCTCGCACTCCTCCCGCGCGCTCATCGAGGAGCGGGCCCTGGCCTGCGGCGCCGTGCTCGTGTTCGAGGGCGCCGCCGAGGGCGGCGGCCTCAAGACGGCGCGCAAGGGCTGCGGCACCTTCCGGGTCACCATCAGGGGCCGCGCCTCGCACGCCGGACTGGAACCCGCGGCCGGCGTCAACGCCCTCGTCGAAGCGGCGCACCAGGTACTGGAGATCGCGACGCTCGGTCGGCCCGGGATGGGCACGACCGTCACCCCGACCGTCGCCGCCGCCGGAACCCTGGACAACGTCGTACCCGCGGAGGCGACCGTCATCGTCGACGTCCGGGTCGAGACGCGGGACGAGAAGGAACGGATCGAATCGGCCTTCGCGGCACTGACCCCCCACCTCGACGGGGCGTCCATCGCCGTCGAGGGCGGAATCGGCCGACCCCCGATGCCCGAGTCAGCTTCGGCCGAACTCTTCGCGTTGGCAGGGCGGTTGCAGCCCGGCATCGAAGGCATGGCCGTCGGCGGCGGAAGCGACGGCAACTTCACGGCCGCACTCGGAGTGCCGACGCTCGACGGCCTCGGCGCGGTCGGGGGCGGCGCCCACGCCGACCATGAGTACCTCGTCGTCGACGCCATGCCCGAGCGGGCCCGCCTCGTCACCGGCCTGGTCAACGCGATCCGGGGTGCGGCGGAGGGCCGGGAGGCGTAGGCCGGCGGGCGGGAGGGCCGGATCCCGGCGGCAGCCGGCCACCCCCCGACCCGGCGGCCCCCGGGAAGTGACCTCGCGTCGGACGAGGACGGTTTGTCCTGGTTCTTCTAGCATGGGCGTCCCGTCCCGGCCGTCGTACCGAGGAGAGGCATGTCCCGAGCACACCGGTCCGCCGCGCGATCCGCAGGCGTGTTCCTCTCCGCTCTGGCGGTCGCGACGACGCTCGCCGTACCGGCCTCGGCGGACCCCGACGGACCCCGGCTCCCCCCGGCCCACGACCACGCGGGCGACCGTTTCCCCGGCCACCCGCACGACCGCCCGCACGGCGGCGTCCCCGGCCACCCCCTCGCCCGCGCCGCCGCCGCGGCCGAGCCCGCCGCCGACGAGGTCGCCCTGCTCGGCGAGGAACACGCCCGCGCCCACGCCGGTCGGCGCGCGGCGGCCGAGGGCGCCGTGGGGTACCCGCAGGCCACCCGCACCGCGAGCCTGGAGTCCCTGCGGGCGTCGCAGGGGCGCGCCAACGCCGCCTTCGAGGCGTCGGAGTCCGGCCGGTTCACGG
Organism: Streptomyces sp. Isolate_45; assembly: GCF_024721315.2. GTDB lineage: Bacteria > Actinomycetota > Actinomycetes > Streptomycetales > Streptomycetaceae > Streptomyces. The sequence continues at coordinate 10,086 of NZ_JANFAK020000090.1, read as the reverse complement.
ACTTCTTCCCCTCCCCCGACTTCGGCGTCCACCTCGCCCAGTTGCCGACCGGCAAGGTGCTGCTGTTCTCCTTCGAACGCGTCGAGACCGACCCCACCAAGGAGACCGGCCCCACCGACCGCATCGGTCCGACGAACGCCGGCCGCGCCTTCCTGTGGGACCCGGCCCGGGGAACCGGCCCGAGGGCGTTCAAGGAGGTCCGACCGCCGACCGTCCTGATGCCCGACGGCACGCACGTGCCGCGCCCCGCGCCGTTCTTCTGCGCCGGGCACGCCTTCCTGCCGAACGGCATGCTCGCGGTGTTCGGCGGCAACACGGGCGGCAAGGGGGGCAGCGGCGCGAAGCTGTCCTTCGTCTTCGACCCGTGGACGGAGACCTGGTACCGCAACCGCGACATGGCCGCGGGCCGCTGGTACCCCTCGGTGGTGACGGGGGCGGACGGCCGCCAGATCATCATGTCGGGCCAGTCAGAGCGGGGCACGGGCACCCCCACGCCCGTCGTGGAGCGCTTCCCTGCGAAACGCCTGCCGGTGCCCTGGCGGCCGTACGACATCCCGCTGGACGTCGCCGCCGAGCGCTTCGGCGCCGACGCGCCCTTCCGCAACGACTACCCGCACCTGTTCTCGCTGCGGGACGGCATGGTCTACGGCCTGGGCCGGGACGCCGACCAGCAGTGGCTGTTCGATCCCGTCGCGGAGACCCGCCGCGACCTGCCCCGGCGTCCGGCGGACTTCCGCGGCTACGGGTCCGCCGTGCCACTCCCCGCCGGGTTCCGCGGTCCGGACTCCGTGCTCGTCCTCGGCGGCGACCCGCACGACCCCCACACCTACCGGCTCGCGGGAGGCCGGTGGACCACCGAGGAACCGAGGGCGTTCGGCCGCACCCAGGACGACACGCTGATCCTCCCGGACGCCACGCTGCTCACGGTCAACGGCGCCCTGAGCACGCGGGACTACGGCAACGGGCCGTTCAACCCGAAGGCCGACCTCAAGTACCGGCAGACGGAACTGCGCGACGCGCGGGGCCACTGGCGGCTCGGCCCGGCCCAGCGGCTCCCCCGCGGCTACCACTCCAACGCCCTGGTCATGCCCGACGGCCGGATCATGGTGACGGGGGACGAGCTCCAGCAGATCGCCAACGACCCCGACATCGGGGACGCCATGGACGGCAGCGTCGAACTCTACGAGCCCGCCTACCTGCACCGGGGCCCCCGGCCCTCGCTCGACCGGGTTCCCGGGGGCGAGCTGGCCCACGACACGGCCTTCGAGGTCCGCAGCGCGAGCGCCTCGGCGGTCCGGCGGGCGGTGCTGTTGGCCCCGACGACGGTGACGCACGCCGTGAACACCAGCCAGCGCCACCTCGAACTGCGCGTCACCGGGGTGCGGGGCGAGACCGTCGGACTGCGGACCCCGCCGTCCGCGGCGGACGCGCCGCCCGGTTACTACATGCTGTTCCTGCTCGACGCGCGGGGCGTCCCCAGCACCGCCAAGTGGGTGAAACTCGGCGTGCGCTAGGGAACCTCGTGTTCACCCCCGTGGCGGTTGCCCGGCACCGAATCCGGCCCCCGGGCGCGTCGCACGGATGGGTGTGGACGGAGCCCCCCGGCACGACAGGCCGACGGGGGGCTCGTAGCGTCGTGAGCGTCGGGGTCCCGAGGGCCCGGCGAGGTGAACTCTCCTGCTGAGAGGCCGTGTCGATGCGAAACGACGCCCCCATATCCAGCCTGCTCCGGGTCCACCGGGGACACGCCGAACCCGAGGAACTGGCCGCCATCGCGGTCGTCTTCGCCTGCCTCGCGGGGCGGGCCGCCGCGCCGACCGCCGACACCGGGAAGGCCCGGCACCGCCGCCCGCGTCCGCGGCCGACGGGCCACGGTTGCTGGTCGGGGTGCTGGGCCTGCGCCTGACTCCCGCCGTCGGTCAGGACCGCGCGAGCAGGTGCGTCATCGCCTCCAACAGCGCCGCCCGCGGGTCCGCCGCGGCCCCCTCCGCACGCCAGGCCACGAACCCGTCCGGGCGTACGAGTACGGCCCCGTCGGCCGGCAGCTCGTGCAGCGCGGCCCAGTCGGCCTCGGGTGCCTGGACCAGGTCGGCGTCGGGCGCCGAGCCGATCGTCCAGGCATCCAGGCGGGCGGACAGCTGTCGCGCCACCTTCCCGGCGGCCTCCTGCCAGGGCGTGCCCGGCGAGCTGAGCAGCACGAACGAGGTCTCGTACAGGTCGAGCGTGGAGATCCGCTCCCCCGCCCGGGTCAGCCACATGTGCGGTGCGCGGGTGCCGACGTCGCCGGTGAGGCGCATCTTCTCCGGGATGATCGGCCGGGCGGTGTCGCCGCCGATGACCGCGCCCTTCGGGTAGGCGTAGCCCATGGCGGTGGTCAGGACGCCGCTGCCGGGGCCGCCGCCCATGGTGGGGGGCGGCACGTAGCCGGGGTGGCTGTGCTCGGCCGAGCGGGCGGAGGCCCGCTCGCTGGTGGCCTTGGCGACGGGCAGGCGCTCGGCCTCGTACGTGTCGAGGAGGTCGGGGCCGGCGGAGCCGTTGAGCACCGCCGCGACCTTCCAGGCGAGGTTGTGCGCGTCCTGGATGCCCGTGTTGGAGCCGAACGCGCCCGTCGGGGACATCTCGTGCGCGGCGTCGCCGACCACGAAGACGCGGCCGACGCGGTACTGCTCGGCGACCCGTTCGGCGGCGTGCCAGGGGGCCTTCCCGCCGATCTCGACGTCCAGGTCGGGCACCCCGATGGCCTCGCGGATCTGCGCCACGCAGCGCTCCTCCGTGAAGTCCTCCAGGGTCTCGCCCGTCTCCGGGTGCCAGGGGGCGTGGAAGACCCACTGGGTCTCGTTGTCGACCGGCAGCAGGGCACCGTCCGCGCCGGGGCGCATCAGGTAGCAGACGATGAAGCGCAGGTCGCCGAGGGCCTCAGCGAGGTTCTCGGACCGGAAGACGATGCTGACGTTGTGGAACAGCTCGCCGTTGCCGGTCTGGCGGATGCCGAGGGCCTCCCGGACGGGGCTGCGCGGGCCGTCCGCGGCGATCAGGTAGTCCGCTCGGACGGTGAGGTGCTCACCGGTCTCGCGGTTCTTGACCAGGGCGGTCACTCCGGTGGCGTCCTGGTCGAAACTCATCAGTTCGGTGGAGAAGCGCACGTCGGCGCCCTGTGCGCGGCTCTGGGCGGCGAGGACCGGCTCGATGTTGTTCTGGCTGCACAGGCACCAGCCGGTCGGGCTGAAGCGGGCCAGGGCCCCGGAGGGGTCGACCGCCTTGATCAGCCACTTGTGCTCTCCGCCGATCAGCGCGTGCGTCTGCAGGATTCCCTGGTTGGCCTCCAGCGCGGAGGCCTCCTTGCGGATGGCGGGCTCGGCGCCCGCCGTCCGGAACAGTTCCATCGTGCGTGCGTTGATCCCTCGTCCGCGGGGGTGGACGGAGGTACCGGAGTGCTTCTCGACCAGCAGGTGCCTGATGCCGTGGCGGCTCAGGAACAGCGAGGTGGACAGGCCCACGAGGGAGCCGCCCACGACGAGGACCGGTACGCGAACATCGGCATGCTCTTCCATCAGCTGCGGGCTCCTGTTTCGTCTGGGGGCAGTGGTCGCCTTATGCCCCCGATGAGCCTCGATGCCCTGGCGATTCGCCGGTTGTCACCCGCTTGATCCGGAGATGTAGCGATCCGTACCCGGCCGGATGACGATGAGCGACAGCGGTGGCCCCCGGCCCCGCCGTCCCCGATCGCGCGGGGCGCCGGCCCCATCGACCCGGGCAGTTGCCGCCGATGACGCACGTGAGCGCGTTCGCGCCGGACTCCGGGCCCTCACGAAGGAGTGAGCAGATGACAACCACACTGTCCGAACGGGTGTCGCAGTCGGCCTTCGACGGCTCCATGCTCCGGGTCGTCCTGCTGATGGACCTGCACGAGGGGGTCCAGCAGCAGTTCTTCGAGGCCTACGAGCAGCTGCGGCACGACATCGCCTCGGTCCCCGGCCACCTCGGCGACCAGCTCTGCCAGTCGTTCGAGAACCCCGAGCAGTGGCTGATCACCAGCGAGTGGGAGAGCGCCCCGCAGTACCTCGCCTGGGTGAACAGCGAGGAGCACACCGAGCAGGTCCGACCGCTGGGCGCCTGCGTACGGACGATGCGGCCGATGCAGTTCACCGTGCTGAAGGAGACCGGCCGGCGCTACGACGTCCCCGCGAAGGGCTTCGGCGGCCGTTTGCAGACCACCCCCCGGCTGGGCGCGGGCGTCGTGCGCCACGCGCTGACCTTCACGGTGAAGCCGGGCACCGAGGCGAAGGTCGCCGAGATCCTGTCCTCGTACTCCTCGCCGGCCGCGCAGGTCGACGAGCACACCCGCCTGCTGCGCACGTCCCTGTTCATGTACGGCAATCGGGTGGTCCGGGCGGTGGAGGTGCAGGGCGACCTGACGGCGGCGCTGCGCCACGTGGCGAAGCAGCCGGAGATCCGGGCCGTCGAACAGCAGATGGACCCGTACCTGGAGCAGGAGCGGGACCTGACCGACCCGGAGTCGGCCCGGATGTTCTTCATGCGGGCGGCCCTGCCGGCCGTCCACCACGTGGCCGCTCCCCGGCGGGAGCCTCAGGAGGTGCGCAGGCACGCGCTCTTCTACCCTGCGAAGGCGGGCTGCGGTCCGCTGCTGGCCCGGTTCCTGGCCCGGCAGGACGAGGCCGCCGCGCAGCGTCCCACCAGCCCGGTGGTGAGCAGCAGCGTGTTCCAGCGCGACGACGTCGTGGTCCGGCTCCTCGATGTCGCCGGTCCTTCGGACGGCCGGTTCGCGGCCGGCTTCGGCATCGACGGGCCCCGCAAGGCCGCGGTGCTCCGGCGCCTGCTGGCCGGGGAGCCGGGCCCCGTGCCGGACGGCGCTCCCCACCCCATGGACCTGATCACCGACCGTCGGGCTCCGGCGCGGTCCTGATCCCGGCCGGCCGCGGCGTCCGCCGGCGCGGCCCCGAGCAGTACTCCCACCACCACCGGCAGACCACGTTCAGGCTCCGCACCGCCAGGAGGAAGTCAGTCATGACCCAACATCACCCGCGCATCGTGGATCTCAGCGAGACGCAGCCCAACACCCGGCGCGGAGGTGACCTGCGCGCCGTCCTCACGCCGACCTCGGTGGGCTCGACCAGCGGCTTCATGGGCCTGGCCGTCATGGCCCCCGGGGAGTCGATCGCCGAGCACTACCACCCGTACTCCGAGGAGTTCGTGTACGTGGTCAGCGGCACGCTGGAGGTCGACCTCGACGGGGAGCCGCACCCGCTGCGCACGGACCAGGGGCTCCTGGTGCCGCTGAACGTACGGCACCGTTTCCGCAACGTCGGGAGCACCGAGGCCCGGATGGTGTTCCACCTCGGCCCGCTCGCGCCGCGCCCGGAACTCGGGCACGTGGACACCGAGGAGGCTCCGAACCCGGAGGCCTCCGGGTGGGCGGAGCGCCCGCCCGAGCGTACGGGTGTGGTCTCTTGACCCGCCGACGGGTGGCCGTCACCGGGGTCGGTGTCGTCGCGCCCGGCGGTATCGGCGCCACCGCGTTCTGGGACCTGCTGTCCAACGGCCGTACGGCGACGCGGGGCATCACCCTCTTCGACCCGGCGGGGTTCCGCTCCCGGATAGCCGCCGAGGTCGACTTCGAGCCGACCGCACACGGCCTGGGCCCCGATGACGCGGCCCGGGCGGACCGGTACATCCAGTTCGCGCTGGTCGCCGCCCGCGAGGCGGTGGCCGACGCGGGACTGACCCTCGACGGCGACGGTGCGTGGCGCACCGGGGTCTCCCTGGGCACCGCCGTGGGCGGGACCACCCGTTTGGAGCACGATTACGTCGCCGTCAGCCAGAAGGGCGACTGGTGGGACGTGGACCACCGTCTCGCCTCGCCCTTCCTGCACCGCGCGTTCACGCCCGCCACGCTCGCCTCGGCGGTGGCGGAACAGACCGGGGCGCGCGGGCCGGTGCAGACCGTCTCCACCGGCTGCACGTCCGGGCTCGACGCCGTCGGGTACGCGGTGCACGCCATCCAGGACGGCCGGATGGACGTGTGCATCGCCGGCGCCTCCGACTCGCCCGTCTCCCCGATCACCGTGGCCTGCTTCGACGCCATCAAGGCGACCTCGGCGAACAACGACGACCCGGCGCACGCGTCGCGGCCGTTCGACGCGGACCGGGACGGCTTCGTCCTCGGTGAGGGCGGCGCGATACTGGTGCTGGAGGAACTGGAGCACGCCCGGGCCCGCGGTGCGACCGTCTACTGCGAGATCGGCGGCTACGCCACCTTCGGCAACGCCCACCACATGACGGGGCTGACTCCGGAGGGGCTGGAGATGGCCCGGGCCATCCAGACGGCCCTGGCCCAGGCCGAGGTCGACTCCGGGGAGATCGACTACGTCAACGCGCACGGTTCCGGGACCAAGCAGAACGACCGTCACGAGACGGCGGCCGTCAAGCGGGTCCTGGGTGCGCACGCCTACAAGACGCCGATGAGTTCCATCAAGTCGATGGTGGGGCACTCCCTCGGCGCGATCGGCGCGATCGAACTCGCGGCCTGTGTCCTGGCCATGACCCATCACGTGGTGCCGCCGACGGCGAACTACGAGACCCCGGATCCCGAGTGCGATCTGGACTACGTGCCGCGCACGGCCCGCAACCACACCCTGCGCAACGTGCTGTCGGTCGGCAGCGGCTTCGGCGGCTTCCAGTCCGCCGTGGTCCTGACCCAGCCCAAGGAGGTGCGCGCGTGAACAGCCGTACTGCCACGACCGGCAAGTCGGTGGTCGTCACGGGCATCGGAGTCGTCGCACCCAACGGGGTCGGCGCGGATGCCTTCTGGAAGGCGACGCAGGCGGGCGTCAGCGTCCTCGACCGGGTGACCCGGAAGGGGTGCGAGCACCTGCCCCTGCGGGTCGCCGGCGAGGTCCGGGGATTCGAGCCCGGCACCCTCGTCGAGGACCGGTTCCTGGTGCAGACCGACCGCTTCAGTCACTACGCCCTGGCCGCCGCCGACCTCGCCCTGGAGCACGCCCGGCTCGGCCGGGGCGACTACGAGGACGATCCGTACGCGGTGGGTGTCGTCACCGCCGCGGGGTCGGGCGGCGGCGAGTTCGGGCAGCGCGAGCTGCAGCGGCTGTGGGGGCAGGGCCCCCGCTACGTCGGCCCGTACCAGTCCATCGCCTGGTTCTACGCGGCCAGCACCGGTCAGGTCTCCATCCGGCGCGGGTTCAAGGGCCCGTGCGGGGTCGTCGCCTCCGACGAGGCGGGCGGGCTCGACGCGTTCGCCCACGCGGCCCGCCAGATCCGTCGGGGCAGCCGGGCGATGCTGGTCGGCGCCACGGAGGCGCCGCTCGCCCCCTACTCGATGGTGTGCCAGCTCGGGTACCCGGGCCTCAGCACCCGGGAGGAACCGGAGCGCGCCTACCGCCCCTTCACCTCGAAGGCGTGCGGGTTCGCCCCGGCCGAGGGCGGCGCGATGTTCGTCGTCGAGGAGGCGGCCGCGGCCGTCGCCCGGGGCGCGACGGTGCGGGCCGTACTGGCCGGCCACGCCGCGACCTTCACCGGGCCGGGGCGCTGGGAGGAGTCCGCCGAGGGCCTCGCCCACGCGATCCGCGGCGCGCTGGCGGAGGCCGGTGTCGCGCCCGAGGAGGTCGACGTCGTCTTCGCGGACGCCCTCGGCACGCCGGAGGCCGACGCCGCCGAGGTGCGGGCGATCCACGACGCGCTCGGCGGACACGGGGCCCGGGTTGCCGTTACCGCCCCCAAGACCGGTACCGGACGGGCGTACTGCGCGGCCGGCACCCTCGACGTCGCCGCGGCCGTCATGGCCCTGGAACACGGCGTCGTACCCCCCACGCCGAACGTCTTCGAGGTCTGCCACGACCTCGACGTCGTGACCGGCGGCGCCCGGGTCGTGCCCGTGCGGACCGCGCTCGTACTGAGCCGGGGCCTCATGGGCTCGAACGCGGCGGTCGTCCTCCGCAAAGGGCCCGAATCGTCCGTGTAGGGATCGGGACCCGCTCGTCAGGGCCGCGGCGTCCTCGGCGCGGCACTCCGGAAGCAGGAAAGAGAGAAGGCACCCATGTCCGACCGACTGACCATGGAAGAGCTCGCGGCCCTGATGAAGACCGCGGGCATCACCGTCGACCCCTCCGAGATGCAGAGCCGTCCGGAGTCGCGGTTCGACGAGTACGGACTCGACTCGCTGGGCCTGCTCGGCATCGTCGGCGAGCTGGAGAACCGGCGTGGTCGGGCGCTGCCCACCGACGCCGACCGCTGCAAGAGCCCCCACGAGTTCCTCGACCTCGTGAACAACAGCCTCATGACCGGAGCCTGACATGCCTGGACACACCGACAACGAGATCCACGTCAACGCGCCCGTCGACGTCGTGTGGGACGTGACGAACGACCTGCCGAACTGGCCGGAGCTGTTCAGCGAGTACGCGTCGATCGAGATCCTGGAGAAGGCGGGGAACACCACCCGGTTCCGCCTCGCCATGCACCCCGACGAGAACGGCGTGGTGTGGAGCTGGATCTCCGAGCGCACCGTGGACCGCGCGGGCCTGACCGTGAAGGCCCGCCGGGTCGAGACCGGACCGTTCGCCCACATGAACATCCACTGGGAGTACGGCGAGGTGGCCGGCGGCGGCACCCGGATGCGCTGGGTGCAGGACTTCGCGATGAAGCCGGACGCCCCCATCGACGACGAGGGCATGACCAAGCGGATCAACCACAACTCCCGGATCCAGATGGAACTCATCCGGGACAAGATCGAGCAGGGTCGGCGCGCAGTCCGCACCCCGGTCGCCGAGCGGCGCTGACCCACCGGCCGCCCCCGCCCCGCCCCATCCCCTCACCCCACCTCTCCTCACCAGAGACGAAAGGCAACCCTCCGATGCACCAAGCCCTCATCGTGGCCCGCATGGCGCCCGGTTCGGCGCCCGACATCGCCGGCCTGTTCGCCGCCTCGGACGCGGGCGAACTCCCCCGGCTGGTGGGGGTCAAGCGCCGCAGCCTGTTCCAGTTCGGGGACGTGTACCTGCACCTGATCGAGTCCGAGACGGATCCCGGTCCGGCCATCGCCCAGGTCACCGGGCACCCCGAGTTCCGCGATCTCAGCGACCGGCTCTCGACGTTCATCAGTCCGCACGACCCGCAGACCTGGCGGGGCCCCAAGGACGCGATGGCGCACCGGTTCTACCGCTGGGAGCGGGACGCCGGAAGGTAGTCCGTACGGGTGCCCTTGCCGCCGACGGAGCGTTCGGGCGGCCTGGGCACCCAGGACCGTGGCCGTGGTTCACCGCTCGTGACCGGAAAGATTCGGCAGGTAGTTTTTACATGAATACCTGACTGAATTCCCGTCAACAAGATTCCGCCTCATATCTCGATTTGATAACGAGATCCCTTTATTGGCCTGGACCATTCGGGCGCAACGCGCGTAACTTTGTTTATTTTAAAGCAAGTTGACAGTTCATCAGATTCAACCACAAGGTAACGGATAGATTTCTCGGGCCCCATTCCCGTTTGTCCGAATTCTTCTCGGCGTCCTTCTGGCAAGCTTCCGCGCACCCACCCCCCTCACATCGATTTGAGGTGCGCATGACAGCCAGACGCGCGGGCGGCCAACGCCGCAGACCCCGTGAGGACCGGCGCAAACCCCGGCGGCTCATACTCGTCACCGCCGCCGTTGCCGCGGCGGCGGTGATCGCGGGAGGCCTCGCCTACTCCGGGTTCGGCGACCAGGCCGAAGCGGTCCCGCCCGCCATGGCCGCGGGACCCGGCACGGACTCCCCCGAGCCGGCCTCGGCGCCCGCCCGGGACGCCGAACCCGCCCCCATCGCGGCCAAGCCCGCGAACGAGGGCATACGCGGAATGGTCTACGACGGCCTGGAGGCGGCGCCCAAGGGCGACACCTGCGCCGGTGTCTACCGCACGGACGCCGGCCACTGCACGCACGGCCCCGACGCCCCTCCCGGCGGCGTCGACATCAAGAAGGACATCCCGCCCGCGGTCAAGGCGAAGGCCCCGGCCGCCGACCCCGCCGCACCCGCCGCGGGCGACCCGGCCGCCACGGAAGGCGGCGGGCGTCCTCAGGAC
>NZ_JANFAK020000008.1 GCF_024721315.2 Streptomyces sp. Isolate_45 | reverse complement strand
CCCCCCCCCCCCCCCCCCCCCCCCCCCCCCCCCCCCCCCCCCCCCCCCCCCCCCCCCCCCCCCCCCCCCCCCCGCCCTTTCCCGAACGGAGGTCCCTCACCATGCTCTCCAACGTGCGCGACAAGGCCGGGCGAACCGCGACCCTGGCCGGGTCCACGCTTCTCACCTGGGGCCTGCTGGCCCCCGACGTCATCCCCGGCCCCGGCCTCCTCGCCACCACGGCGGCCGCCGGAATCGGGCTGGCCACGAACAGCAGGGTTCGGCGGGCCCCCAACGGCGTGCGGGGCACGGCCATCGCGCTCTACGCCGCCCCCCACGCCGGGGTGGCGGGCCTGCTGGTCTGTGAACTCCTGGCACCTGCCGGCGCGATGTCCCACCTCGTCCAGGCGGGCCTGATCGCCCTGTGGAGTGGTGCCACCTGGTGGATCCGTCCCGGTCTGCTGGCCCGGGAAGTCGCCGAGGAAGCGGTGACGCAGGAGGTCGCCGAAGTATCCGAGCCCGAGGAAGAAGCTGTAGTTGACGAGCCCGACCCGGTGTACGCCTCCCCCGAAGCCCAATGGTGGGCCGAGGAGATCGCCACCGACGGTGGCATCGCCCCGCACACCGTGCTGCTGGCATTCCGCAAACTGACCCCGGAATGCCTGGCGCTCATCATCGGCGCCGCCCAACGCGGAATGCCCGTACCGGAAATGTCCAAGGCCGGGCTGTCGGCCAAATTCGACGTGCCCGAGGAACTGATCGAGACCGGGCCCGTGCCCGGTCGTGGTGCCAACGTGGCGCTCGTCATCGTCGGCCACCGGCCGCAGCTCGCCGAACCCGAGGTGGACGTCGACCGCGACGAGGAGACCTGGGCCGAAATCGCCGAGGTCGCGATTCCCGGGGTCACGTTGGTGGAGGCCAACACCTACGAACTGCGAAGGGAACTGATCTGATGGCCGACGTGCTCAAGGAGTTCGTCCTGCGAACTCCCGCCGGCGGGGTGAAGAGATACGACCACGATGCGCTGTGCGACCTCCTCGAAGTCGACGACCGATCGCGGGTCATCTTCGAGCAGGGCGCAGGACGTGAGGCGGTCGTGCGGATCTACCCGTCGAATCCGCTGATGCATATGGCGGAGATCAGCGTCGATGACCTGCTGATGGACGACCGCGGCCGCATCACCCTCGGCACGTACTACGACGGAGCGCGCCTCCGATTCAGGCTCTTCGACCCCAAGACGGGCAACGCCCAGAGGGGCGCGATCTTCGGGACCACGGGCGCCGGGAAGTCCCGACTGCTTCAAGCGATCCTGGCCGCCTGCAAACGCTCTGGCATCGTCGTCCACCTGGCCGACCTCAAGTCGGGCCAATCGGTGCCCGAGGCCAGGGGGCAAGTCGCTACCCGGGTCACCACGCAGTACGAGACGATCCTCATGCTGCGCGGCCTGGTCGCCGAGGCGCAGCGCCGCATGGTCGCCTACGCCGAGATGGGCCGCTCGGGCTTCGTCATCAACTCCCCCGACCCGCTGACTTACGGCATCGTCGACGAAGCCAACCGGCTCCTGGAGAAGAACGCGCCCTTCCGCGCCGAGGCTGCCTACCTCATCAAGGAACTCGGTCGCACGGGCCGCAGCGTCGGCGTCGGCATCATCATCGCCGCGCAGGCGGGCCACCTCGACGAACTCGGCGGGTCGGACACCCTCCGCGCCATGCTCAAGGAAGGCGAAGTGATCCTGCTTCGCTGGAGCAGCAGCATGATGCAGCAGCTCGTCGGCGACGGCCTCATCCCGCGCGGCGCGGCACTCCAGCCGATCCCCAAGGTCGTGGGCGAAGTACGGCGCGTGCGCCGGTTCAACGAGTCGGCCGACGACGAGAACGACGACGTCAATAGTCAGGGGATGCTCTACCACCTGACCGGGACCCGCCCCACCAGCATGGCCCGGACCTACGTCGTCGGCTCCGTCGCCCCCTGCCCGGGCTACGACCCCCTGATCCTCGCCCTGTACGGCGACCGCCCGCCGCCCGGCGAACCGATCGACCTGATGGCGTTCGTGACCGAGCAGGAACTCGCGGCGGCCAACGGTGACGACAGCGCGAGCAACACCCCCGCAGACGCCTCGCCCGACGTCACGTCGATGACGACCGCCCAGCGGATCGTCGCCGTACTCGCCCGCACGCCGGACGGCCTGAGCGAGCCAGACCTCCTGGAAGCCCTCAACGCCGACGGCGGCCGCGAGATCCGCCGCGGGACCCTGCGCACCACCGTCAGCACCCTGCGAAACGAAAACCTCCTGGCCCGACCCGACGGCACGGGACGCATCGTCCCGGCCCCGGCCAGCTGATCCCACCGCAGCACCAGGGCCCCGGAGACCGCTCCGGGGCCCTCCTCACCCTCCGGCACGAAAGGAGCACCGGCATGGTGCCCGAGCGCAACACCCCGATCAGCGACGAGTCCGAGGCGGCCGCCGAGGCCCGGCGCCTCATCGAGGACGCCTACCGCCCCGCCCCCACCGTCCCGACCTCCTACCGAGACGACACGCCCCTCCCGCTCGTCGGCACCGCCCCGCCCCACCCCCAACCCGGGCGGCCGCCCATGAGTCAGCGCGCCGCCGACGCCAGCGGCATGATGCTCGCCGCCGGCTACACCTCCGTGCTGCTCGGCGGCTCCGCATCCCTCGTCCTGTGGGTCGCCGGCCACGTCGACCCGCTCGTCGTCGCCCTCGTCGTCGGAGCGCCCGTCGCCTTCCTCGGCGTACTCTCCCGCGTCTTCAAGAGCGCCAAGGCCGTCGTCGCGGCCGCCCCGACCGAGCACACCCACCTTTACACCGGCACGGTCATCCAGGACCACCGCCAGAGCACCGCGATCAGCACCACCCGCGGCCTGGTCGTCCGCACCCACAACGACCTCCACAACTGACACCCACCCACGCGCGGAAGGGCCGACATGTTCGTCATCCCCAGCACCCGCAAGAACCGTGAACTCAACACCACCATCCAGACCCTCCACGACCGGGCCGAAACCAACCGCCGCTGGCACTCGGAAGCCCAGCAGCGCATCGACCAAGCCCTGGAACTCCTGGAAGAGCAGGACACCGAACAGGCCCAGCAGCTCCGCGCCGTACGCAAGGGGGACGAACAGCAGTGACTGCCAACGCGAGCACCGAGACGGAGACCGTCTTATCCCTCGTCCTCAAGGCCCACGGCGGCACCTGCGCCTGCGAGGGCATCTGCGGCGAGCACGCCGGTCAGCGCTGCGGCTCCAGCAAGCTCAACCGCCACGGCAGGACCGGGCTGGCGGCAGCCCCATACCCGCCGCATACCACCGACGCGGCCAACGCCGCCGCCCCCCTCTCCGAACTCCGCCCCTGGTGCCCCACTTGCCTGAAGGGCGCCCTGAAGATCCAGCGGGAACACGTCGCCGACCGACGGCACCGCGAACTCGAAGAGAGTCAGCTCGACCTCTTCGACATCGGCAAGGGAGCTGCGGCATGAACGACCCGACGGACATCACTCCGCGCCTGGAAGCTGCAAGCGCGACCGTGCTCGCCGAGATCTCCCGCACCGACGCCAAGAGCGCGGTCCTCCTCACTGCCTTCAGCCTCCCCCTGGCCGTGCTCGTGGCGAGTATCCCCGGACGCTCCCTGTCGGGAGTCGCCGCCGCCCTCAACGCCGCCGGCGCGGTCGGCCTGATCCTCGCGATGCTCGTCGTCCTCATCGTCGTACGACCCCGCCTCGGCCGGGTCCTGCCCGGCAGCTACCTCTACTGGGCCAGCGCAACCCCCGAGGAAGTCATACAGGACCTTCAAAAGCCGACCCATCGAGTCGAGCACGTCATGCAGCTCTCCTCGATCGCGAGGCGCAAGTACCGGGGTCTCCAGATCGCCATCGACGCCACCGGCGCATCGCTGGTCCTCCTGGGCCTCGCGCTCTTCGCGACGCTGTACTGACGTCCCCCGACACACACAAAAGGCGGGCCCCCATCCACGGATGGGGGCCCGCCTTTTGTGTTTCGCACCTACGGGGCTGGCGTCTGTTCTTCCTCAGCGGTCGGGGGCCCGACCGCCGCCTCAACCGCAGTCGGGCTTTCGGTAAAGGAGACTGCCACGCCCCCCGCCGCAGCCAGTGTTTCGATCAGAGACCGCAGAGCTGGCCGAGTGCGTTCCGGGTCGTGCGCCAACGCTGCCTGGATCGTAGTGGCGTCGAAGGCCTTGGCAGCTCGGGCAAGTGCCTTCACCGCCTTCGCCGCGTCCGCGGAGATCGCGGGGGGATTCCCGTCCTCCTCCAGCGACCCGAGGTACGCCAGCACGGCATCCTCGGTTCTGGCCTTGTGCCCGGCGGCTTCCCTCGGGAGGGCTTGGACCGCACCCTGGACGTGTGCCGCCGTCACCGTGGCGCCCTTGACCTTGATCAGTGCCAGATAGAGGTAGACCGCCGCCTGCACGCCGTGTTCCTCAACCACGGGGACCAGCTCCCAGGCCTGCCCGTACCTCAGCTTTCTGGAAACAATTGTTTCCAGTCCCCCGCCGGGCTTCGCCGTGTGAAGCGCCTCGGCCACCCGCCAGGTGCGGATCAATTTGCCCGCGTACTGCGGTGTGATCTCCCACCGCTCCTGCGTGTACTCCTCGAAGGTGCCGAACTGCCCGCGGTACAGCTTGGCGTCGCGCACCACCTGAAGGGCCTTGCCGGCGGCGAAGAATGCCAGGTTCAGGTTCTCGATCGCGCTCTCGCACTTGAGGAGCATGTCTTGCTCCGGGGCGATGAGTGTCGGTGTGTCGGTGAGCTGCTTAGTCGGCAGCTTGTCAGAGGCTCCGAGTGCGCGCGCCAGCTGAACCGCGTTATCGGGCCGCCCGGGTGCTGCCGGTGCCCCGTTGATGGTGATCGGCTTCCCCATCAGAGCATCTGCTCCATCGTCAGGGCTACGCGCATGAAGTCCTCGCGGCCGTTCAGAGCGGTGCCGCTCATCCGGTACTCCGTAACCAGCGTGCCGTTCTCGTAGGCGTGCTCATGGAGGGTGTATCGCCGAATCGGGTCGGCGACCCTCGGATAGTTCCGCTCGTCGATCCAGGCCTTCACCTTGTTCAGCTGCTTCTCGCCCTTGTCCTTGCCCGGGTCGTGCATGTTGATGACGACCAGGAACGGGATGGCGCGCGGCTTGAGGATGCGCTCGATGGTGAACTCGCACTCATCCCACGTGATCTTCGACGGGGTGATCGGGACGATGGCCAGGTCGGCCACGTCCAGCACCTCGCGCAGGGCATCAGCCGTGCGACTCTCGCCGAGCGGGTCCGCGCCCCATTCTGCGTCGGGGTCGATGTCCAGGAAGCCCGGGGTGTCGATGATGATGCGACGACGGTCGGGGTCGGCGATGATCCCCGGCAGGATGCCGAGCTTGCTCTTGGTGACGACGTAGTCGAAGGGGAGGGCCTCCTCGCGCACGCCCGCACACCACTTCTCCAGGGTCCCCTGGACGTCGATGCCAGCCGCCACGATGGGCGCACCCGTCGCTTCGTCGGCGTTCGACATCACCGCTGAGCGACCCGCACACGCGGCCACGTTTACGGCGATGGTGGACTTTCCAGCCCCGCCCTTCTGCTGGATGACGACGACTACCTTCGCCGTTCTCATGCCAGTGCGGGCGGCCGTGTCGACGGCCGATTCAAGGGTTGCGGTCATTCTCTGGCGCCTTCCGTGATTTCACCGCCGGATGCGGCTACTCGGATCGCGCACAGCTTGCCAGATGATGGCGGTACGAGCGCGCACCGCTCCCGAAGAAGGCTCGTAGTCTCGTTCGGCCCGAGTCGCACGACCTGGAAACAATTGTTTCTAGCGATCAGAACTGCCGGGAAGTGTCTGTTGGTGATCCGGGATCAGAGGGGGTAATTACTCGCGGTGTTGGTGACCTTGGTCTGTAGGGTCCCTTGGATACGGGGTGGCGCGCGCACTCGTCCGCGCCGCGCCGAGAGTGTGGTGCAACGGGGAGGTCACACATGGGGGAGCGGTTCGCGACACCGGGGGAAGTGCGGGAGCACTGGTTCGGCGGTGGTGACACCTACCGGATCACGGAGACGAAGTCCGAAGCCGAGGAACGCCGAGCTGTCGCACGTTCCCGGGCCCACCGCTCTCGCGACGAGGAGCTGGTCGGGGAAGCCCTCGTCATTGCCAGTGTTCAGCGCACCACCCTTCCTGTGCCTGATCAGTACCGGTGGGGCGTGTTCCATGCCGGGACCGCACTGCCCGTGCTGATGACGGAGGCCACCGCCGGTGCCGCGCAGGCCCGGGCTCTCGCGGAGGCGCTCGATGCCTGGCGGGACCCCGAGAGTGGCGAGGCCTTCGAGTGGGGCAGCGATGGCCTGTCGGATCGGCTGCGGTCGCCGTACGGGCGCGGGATGCTCGATCAGGTCCGGGGTGTGGAGCCGGGGGAGCGGTGGGCGGCGGAGCCGCCGCCGGCCGAGACGGACGCGTACGAGACCGACGACGGGCAGACCTACACCTACGCCCAGGTGGACCGTGAGCTGAGGGTCTTCGCGCCCGGCGGCCTGCTGGTCGCGCACGGCACGAGCCGCTTCGATGCGAACACGAAGAAGGAAGCCTGGATCGGCGAGAGCCGCGACGGGCGCCGCCTGGCCGGTAGGTGGGAGCGCCACTTCGTCGAGCACGCCGTGCAGCAGCACCTGATCGCGCAGCGGGAGCCCGCCGACCGTGACCCGCTGTGGATCCACTACAGCTCCGGCCGTGCCATGGTCCACGGCAGCGACCGGTACGACCAGGACCTGAAGAAGCTGATGCGCTCGGCCGGGTTCACGTGGAGCGGGAACGCCAAGGCCTATGTGACCGCGAGTACGACACGGCCGGTGGCCCGGGCCCAGAGCGTGGACCGGCTGGCCCGGGCACTGTACGAGGAGGGCCGGGCGGTCGAGATCCGGGCTGACGAGGACCGGCTCCGCGGAATTTTCGCGCCCGCTATCACCCCTAACCCGGGCGCCGTCGGCGTGGCCGCGGCCGCCGCTGGGGGTGTGGCCGCTGCTGCTGCGGCTCCCGTGCCGGCGCCGGAGCCCGCCCCGGTGGTGGAACCGCGGGACCTGACGGACGATCTGCTTGCCGCGGAGCGGGCGCGGTTGACGCGCGAGCGGGACGCGGCCGTGTGGGGCGGCACCAAACGCCGCCGTCTCGACGAGCAGCTGGCCCCGCTGAACGAGGAACACAGCAGGCGGATCGTCGCCTCCTACCAGGGCCGGGCCGACCCGGACGGCATGAGCGAGGAGGAGCTCACTGCGGAGCGGGAGCAGCTCGCGCAGATCCTGCGGACCCCGGCGTACGGGCGTGACCCGGTGAACGCTGCCCAGCAGGAACGCGCCGATCTGCTGGAGGCCGAGTACGGCCGCCGTCTCGCCGCCGAACTCGAAGCGCGGCTGCCGGTTCTCCAGATGGGCGACGACGACCTGCACGCCGAGGGCGAGACGCTGGCCAAGGGCCGCTACGGCGCCTACCCGGGCCCGTCCCGCGAGGCCTTCGAGGCCCGTCGCGGGGCGGTCGGCGTGGAGATCGCTGACCGGAGCCTGAGGACCTGGGAGCCCAGGCAGACTCCGGCCGGTGAGCTCGACGACATCGAGCTCACCGAGGCGATCGAGGCCCTGCGCTCCGAGCGGCTGTACGACGCCGCGTTCGCCGGCCACTTCCCCTCGAAGCAGCGCGTTGAGAAGGCGCACGGGGCGCGTCTTGAGGTCTTGCGGGTCGAGCAGAAGAAGCGCGACACGGTTGCGTACGAGGCGCTACTCAAGGCGGACGGCCGGATCCGGACCGAGCCGCGCTCCTACAACGCGGCCCCCGACGATCCCGACGTCACCGTCTTCATCGACGGCCGCCGGTACGCGCATTTGACCGCGGGTTATCCGTCCTGGACGGCCTCGATCGACCTCGGGCGCGGCCTGAAGGAGAACACCGCGTGGCGCACCGAGGCGCTGACCTGGATCATCGCGCAGTACGAGTCGTCCCCCCATACCCGCGACACCCGCACCTGGGGGCCGGTGGCCGATGTCGAGCTGCCGCCCTCCCTCGTGGAGCACCTGATCACCCGCAACAGCAAGTACACGGGGGCCAATGAGTCGGAGAAGTACCTGCTGGACCGGATGGTCAACTCCCCGCGCACCCAGTCGTGGGACGAGAACAGCAACAAGATCATGGTGCACATCCTGGATCTGCCGGAGCGGACCCTGCCCGTGCTGGAGCAGATGGGCCGCCGCCTGGTCGCCGAGCTCGACAACGAGCTCGACTCCGAGGACCGCAAGACGAAGGAGCGGGCCAAGCGGGCCCGCCCCAACGTCCTGCGGGGCCTGGACGACATTCGCGAGACAATGACGACACGCGGCCTCGTGCCGCTGACTGACGTGGCCGCCGCACCGGCGCCGCAGGACGGGGAGGCAGACGGTGAGCGAGTACGAGCAGATGGCCCGACGTCACTGGACGACGTACCGGCCCCGGGAACTGGCGCAGATGCCGGACCCGGAGGAGTTCTTCGCGGAGTTGGCGGCCGCGGTGCAGGAGAGGATCGCGGAGCTGACGCAGCAGCGGATGGGCGAAGCGATGCAGGAGACGGATCACGAGCGGCGGGCCGGGAAGCTGAAGGCCGCGCAGCAGATGGCGAAGGAACAGGCCCTTCGGGAGATCGTGCTGGTGGAGCCGGAGGAGGAGAGCCGGGACGCGGAGCTGCCCCGGTAGCGGTACGCTTCCGCCCGACCTCGCAGGAAGACCTGGCGCCGGCGGGGGAGCGGGCCAAGGCCCACGCGAACCTGGCAGCCGTTCGCACGCTCAAGCAGGTGCAGGCCGCAGAGCGTCCGGCCACCGCCGAAGAGCAGCAGATCCTGGCCCGCTGGTCGGGGTGGGGCTCGGTGCCCGACGTCTTCGCCGCCCGCCCCCAGCAGGACGACCCGGCCTACGGCCCGGGTGGCGAGCGGGAAGGCGGCTACGCCGCGGCCGCCGCCCGCTGGGAGGCGCTCTCTGACGTCCGCGACCCGCTGCGCGAACTCCTTGACGGCGCCGAGTGGCGCGCGGCCGCAGCCTCCACGCTCTCCGCCCACTACACCCCGCCCGAGGTCACCGCCGCCCTGTGGCAGGCCCTGGCCGACCTCGGGTTCGACGGCGGGGAGGTCCTGGAGCCCGGCTCCGGCGCCGGGGTCACCTTCGGCACCGCCCCAGACAGCGCCCGGATGACCGGTGTCGAGATCGACCCCACCAGCGCCGCGATCTCGCGCCTCCTCGCGCCCGGCGTCACCGTCCTGAACGAGTCCTTCGCCGACACCATCGCCCCAGACGGCAGCTTCGACGTCACCGTCGGCAACGTCCCCTTCGCCCGCCTCACCCTCTTCGACCCCAAGCACAACAAGGCCCGGCACCGGATCCACAACCACTTCCTGGTGAAATCGGCGGCCCTGACCCGGCCCGGCGGGGTAGTCGCCTTGATCACCTCCCGGCACACGTTGGACGCCGAGCGTGACGCGGCCCGCCGTGAACTCTTCGAGAGCGCCGACCTGCTGGGCGCGGTCCGCCTGCCGAACAAGGCCTTCGCCCGCTCCGCAGGCACCGACGTGGTCACCGACATCCTGATCCTGCGCCGCCGTACCGCGGAGGAGATGCCCGGCGACGCGGGCTGGGTGACCTCCACCCGCCGCGACCTCGACGGCAACACGCTGCCCGTCTCCGACTACTTCACCGCCCACCCCGAGCATGTGCTGGGCAACCTCACCAGCCGCATGGGCGCGCACGGACCGGAGGTCGCCGTCGATGGAGACCCGGAAGTCGGCGTAGCCCTGAACACCGCCCTGCGGCAGATCACCGACAAGGCCGTGCTGGACCACCGCGGCTATCAGCCACACCCCGACGGCCCGCACCGGCCCCTGCTGCGGCTGAGGCCGGCCGCGCAGGTCACCGACTTCACCGGACGGCTCTCTGCCGATGCCGACGGCCAGCTGTGGCAGGCCAACAGCAACGGCGACCCCATCGCGATCGAGCTGCCCGAGACGGAGCACGCCCAGCTCACCGCACTCATCGCGCTGAAAGACCTGGTGCGCGGGCTCAACGACCTCGACCGCCGCGCCACCGACACCGGCCTGGCCGACGCCCAGCGCCGCCAGACCAAGGTCGCCTACCAGCGCTACGTCGGCGAGTACGGGGCCCTGTCCCGGCCCCGGCAGCAGCAGAACGCCACCGTCAAGGCCGACGACGGCGCCGAACAGAAGCGGCTGACCGGCTACGGCTACTTCCTCAACGACCCCTCCGCCTACGAGGTCCTGGCGCTGGAATGGTGGGAGGCAGACACCGAGACCGTCCACGTCTCCCAGCTCCTCGACCGGGCCCCGGCCACCCGCCGCAGTGTCCTCGGACAGCACACCGACGACCCACAGCAGGCCCTGACTGCGGTCGTCGCCGAGCGCGGCACCGTCGACCTCGACCACATCGCCTGGATGCTCCAGGTCGAACCGGCCGAAGCCCGCCGGCTTCTGGCCCGGAACGTGTTCACCGACCCGATCACCGGCGACCTGGTCCACAGTCCCGACTACCTCTCCGGCGATATCCGCACCAAGCTGGCCATCGCGAAGCAGGCGGCCCGCCGCGACCGGACGTACGAGACGAACGTCGCTGAACTCGAACGCGTGCTGCCGCGCGAGCTCCTGCCCGGCCAGTTCGCCATCCGCTTGGGCGCGGCCTGGATCCCCGATGACATGGTCCAGGACTTCTTCCGGGGCTATCTGGGCGACGCGCACCTGACGATCCAGCACTCCGGCGGCGGCAACTGGCACATCCTCAAGGGCCGCAACCTCGCCGAGGAGGATGAACTCCGCCACAGCGCGGG
The DNA here is from genome assembly GCF_024721315.2 of Streptomyces sp. Isolate_45. Lineage (GTDB taxonomy): Bacteria > Actinomycetota > Actinomycetes > Streptomycetales > Streptomycetaceae > Streptomyces. The sequence goes on along the minus strand of NZ_JANFAK020000008.1, from coordinate 96,009 downwards.
CGGGCTGGGCCCCCTCGCGATGGTGTCCAAGGTCCTCAACGGCGGGGCCATGGCCGGGCGGCCCTCGGACGACGAGGAAGCCGCACGGGCCGTCCGCGTGAAGGCGGACGCCTTCCGCGACGCTTTCGAGGCCTGGGCCCTGGACGACTCCCTGCGCGCCGCCCGGATCGCGGAGGTCTACAACACGCGGATGAACGCGCGGGCGGTGCGCGACTTCACAGGCTCCGCCCCCTCCCTGGCCGGACTCGATCCCGACTTCACGCCGTACGACCATCAGCTCGCGGCCGCCGCCCGCATGGCGCACGAGCGCTGCCTGGTCCTGGCACACGAGGTCGGCGCGGGAAAGACCGCGACCATGACCATCGGCATGATGGCCATGCGTAACACCGGGCAAGTCGACAAGCCGCTGGTCACGGTCCCGAACTACCTGGTCGAGGAGTGGGAGAGCACCGTCCGCCGGCTCTTCCCGACCGCCCGCATTCTGGCCTTGACCAGTGCCGACCTGGAAGACGGCAAGCGGGACCGGATGCTGGAGTACATCCGGGCCAACGACTTCGACCTGATCATCACCTCACACAGCCTCTTCGACTCGATCCCGCTCAGCCCGGAGTTTCACGAGGTCTACAACAACACCGAAGCCCGCCTGCTGCGCGAGCAGATCATCCATGAGCGCAAGCGCGAGGGGAAGTCAGTCAGCCTCAAGGCGCTCGAAGAGCGCGCCGCGCAGTTCGAGGAGGAACTCAAGGCCCGCGCGGGCGCCGTCCGTACCCCCGGCCAGGTCTACCTGGACGACCTGGGCATCGACTTCTTCGCGGTCGACGAGTTCCACGAGTACAAGAATCTCGCAGTCCGCTCGAAGATCCCTGGCGCCCGCGTTAAGGGCTCCGCCAAGGCGCAGCACCTGCACGGGGTCCTGGAGTGGGCCCGGATGAACAAGCCCACCGGCCCTATCGGAGTAGTGGCCACCGGCACGGTGCTGTCCAACGCGATCGGTGAGATTCACGGGGTCGGACGCATGGCCAACCCGGACCTGCTGCGAGACATCGACGCCGAGACCTTCGACGCCTGGGCCAGCATGTACGGCAAGACGGTCGAGCGGATGGAGATGACCACTGACGGCAAGGGCTTCAAGTCCGTCGAACGGTTCGCGTCCTTCCATAACGTCCCCGGCCTGGTGCGGCAGCTGTGGCACCCGCTCGTCGACTTCAAGAGCGCCGAGGAACTGGGCCTGGAGCTGCCCCGCCTCAAGGGCGGCGAGCCGGAGCTCATGCTTGTGCCAGCGACTGCCGACCAGCTCCAGCGCATGCAGGAGCTCGGCGAGCGCTACGCGGCCTTCCATGAGGGGGGCGTCGACAAGAGCGTCGACAACCCCCTGGCGATCAACAATGACGCCCGCGTCATCGCCATGGACGGCAGGCTGATCGACGCCGACGCCGAGCCCGGCAACAAGCTCGTTGCCCTCGCCGATCGCATCATCGCGACGTACGAGGAGACCAAGGACAACCGCTACAACTACAGCGCCACCGACGATCGCCCCCACCCCGTTCCGGGCGCGCTGATCGGCGTCTTCCTCAACAACGGCACCCCAGGCGGCAAGAACCGAGGCGGCTTCAACGCCTACCAGGAGCTGAAGGACCTCCTCATCGCCCGCGGCATGCCCGCCGAGAAGGTCGCCTTCGTCCACGACGCCGAGCGCGCCGACCAGCGCCTGAAAATGGCGCACCAGGCCAATCACGGTGGCATCAACGTCGTGATCGGCTCCACCATGCGCATGGGCAAGGGTGTGAACTGGCAGAACCGAATGACGAGTCTGTTCCACGTCGACCCGGACTGGCGTCCCTCCGACATGGCCCAGCGCGACGGCCGCATCGTCCGTAACGGCAACCAGAACAAAGAAGTCGAGATCGTCTGGATGGCCACGGAGGGCACCTTCGACTCCCGCATGTACGGGCTGCTGGCCACCAAGGCCAAGGGCTTCAATCAGCTTTACAAAGCCCGCCTGGACGACATGAACGACGAGATGATGGAGGTGGAGGATGCCAGCCTCCCCTACGAGGAAGCCATGGCGATCATCTCCGGCAATCCCTACCTGATTCAGCAGGAGGATCTCCGCAAGGAGCTGCGGACCCTGGACCTCGACCAGCGAAACCGGGCCACCCAGCGCGCCATCCTCGGCAAGCGGCTCAACGAGCTCCGCATCGACATCGAGAACCTGTCCTACGACATCCCCCGCCGGGCCCGCGCGCTGCCGCTGCTCGAACCGGTCCTCGGCGACGACTTCCACATCACCCTCGCCGGGACCCAGTACACCAAGCACAAGGACGCGGCCGGGCCGCTGATGGACCTGCTGACCGGCGTCGGGCAGAGCCTGCCCGCCGACCGAGACAGAACCCGGGACGCGAAGATCGGGCACCTGGGTGGCCTCGACCTGATCGCCGTGGCCTACCGCGAGGACGACGGCACCGTCTTCGTCCGACTCCACCTCGACGTCCTGCCCGGCATCGTCCAGCGCTCCACCCTCGCCGAACTCGCCGACCTCAAGGGGGAGACCGTCCTGGGTCGCTTGGTGAAGAGCATCACCAGCGCACCTGAGCGGCAGACCGAGAGCGAAGGGAACCTCGCGACCAAGCGCATCACTCGGGACAAGCTGCTCATCGAGCGGGAGCGGCTGCGCGGCCAGGTCCCGGGGCTGGGCCGTGTCCGGGAGCGCAAGAGCCTGGTGGACAACCTGGTCGCGGCTCAGGCCACACTCAACAAGATCAGCAAGCCGAAGAAGGACGAAGCGGCCTCCGTCACGACCAGCCGCCACGAGGCCACCGCCCGCCGCGACGACCTGCAACAGCGACTCGACAACCTCACCGCCGAACTTGCCCCCGAGGCCTCCACAGAGGCGGGTTCGGTCCTGCGCGACATGGACGACGTCGGTCCCCGACTCGACCCTGCCAACTACACCCCCGTCCAGCGCGAGGCCGAGGCCGCACTCCTGCGAGCCCACCTCATCGTTCACGGCCACAACCCCGAGGTCGCCGCCCGCCTCGCCGCGCTCGGCGGCACCACCGACCTGCTCCTGCCCGAACCCGCTCCAGAACTTGCTCCCACCCCTGCCCCCACTCCCGCTTCGGGTCCACAGCCCACCCCGGAACGCCCGCAAACTCCCCTGGAAGGCCTGATGGCAGGCTTCGGGGACCGTGTCGTACTCGGCCACGTCGGCGGCCCGCCAAAGATCGAAGAGGCCGGCTCAAGCGGCGGCGGCGCACCTGCCGATGAACAGGCCGAGCAGCAGCTCCCGGACCCCGAATCTCCGGCCCCGGAGCCCGCACCGGCACCGGCGCCGGACAACTCCGGCACGGCCGAAGGCGACCCCGAGCCGGACGCCGACCCGTACGGAACAGCCGACCTGTTCGACACGTTCGGACTTCCCCTGCCCGAACGCGGCCCGGCCCCGGACGCGCCTGCCCCCGAGGAATCGCAGGAGGAAGCCGAAGGCATCCCCGAAGGACAGATGACGCTGGAGGAGGCCGGTCCCCAGAGGGGTGACGACGGGCGGGACCGGCTCACCAGCACGGACGGCCGGCTTACCTTCACTCTCCTGAACGTGCCCGCCGACGCCGGTGTTCTGCCCGAGACCGTGGAGGCCTACCACCGGCGCCGCGAGGAGTTCGCCGCGGTCGTGGCGGCCCGTAACGCCCAGAGCGCCCAGAGCTCCGAGGAGCGCGACCGGGAGCTGGCGCGGTGGCAGCGCGGCTACAAGGCGGCCAACGGCCTGGAACTGTGGAAGCCGGTGCCCGCACTGCGCCTGACCCGGCGGACGGACGCCCCGGGCCTGACGCCTGCGGAGTACGCCCTGGGCTCCTGGGTGACCTGGCAGGACACGACGTCCGGCACACCGGTCACCGGACAGGTCATGTCGCCCGGCGCGGCCGCGAACACCTGGTTCGTCAGCACCGGACGTACCGCCGTGACCGGTGAATACCACGTGCTCGCCCGCGACGGGAAGAAGGCGACCGGCTACAGCTACAGCATCAACGGCGCCACGACCGACCTCCGTCCTGCGGCCGGGCCGCCCGCCCCGGCACCGTTCGAGAGCCTGCCGGCGGTGGACTCGATCCCCGCCCGCCCCGTCCCCTCCTACGCCGACTACGTGCCGAAAAGGGGCATGGCCATGGTGCGCGAGCCGGTGACGGTCCTCGTCGGCCCGGACGAAGTCCGCGGGGACGAAGTGGTCTTCCCGGTCACCGTCGACGGCATCCCCTTCGTCGTCACAGCCCACCCGCACGAGGCCTCGGGCACCCTGATCCACGTGCTGGGCGTCGAAGTCGACGGACAGCTCGTAGCGCGGACGGTATGGAGCGTCGAGAGCCGGGCCTCCGTCGTCGAAGCCGCGGTGCGGATCGCCCGTACCAACCGCGAACTCGCCGACAAGCCGCTCTACGCCCGCGGCAGCAACCACCGCCTGGACGTCGCCGAGGACGGCGTGTGCGCCCGCTGCAACCGACAGTTCGATGGCGACAGCGGGGAACAGGAGCTGTACCGGGTCGACGGCGGGGAGCCGACGTGTGCCCCGCACATCGCCTCCTCCCTCGACGTCGCCGTCCGGGAAGTGGAGGAACTGGGGCTCGCCCGCCGCATCCGGGCAGCCCGCACCGCACCCGAGCCGCAGCCCGACACTGCCGCCGCCCCGGCCGAAGAACCCCCGGCTCCCGACCCCGCGCCAGCGCCGGAGGAGCCCCGCCTCGTCGACCGCGCCACGGTGGGCCCCGGCGACCTGGTCACCATCCCCCTGGGCGTGCCCGGGGGCGGGCGCCTGGATCGGGAAGTGTCCGGCGCCGCCCGCATCAGCGGCATCCTCTACCCCGCCTACCGCGACTACCGCCCGCGCGCCGTCCTGCTCGACTCCGTCATCCACGACGCCGACGGCAACGAGCTGGCCACCGGCGCGGACACCTCCGTGCACGCACTGCCCGCCCAGGTCCACCTCACCCCGGCCGGACACCGCGCAGACCTGCGGCCGGAGACCCGCACCGCGGGACAGATCCGCCTAGGCGACCTCATTGCCGATGGCGGCACCCGTGGGGAAGTGGTCACGGAGGTTCACTACGCCTCGGACCCCCGCGGTTCCAGCGGCTTCTCCAGCCGCGACATCGCCAAGGGCACGGTCAACGGGTTCTCCCTGCGCAACAGGGAGGAGGTCTTGGTCGTACCGCGCGAGCGCCGCCGGCCGCAGGATGTGGCCGAGGTGTTCGGCAGGCACCAATGGCCCTCCGAAGTGGCCGTGCAGACCCGGTGGACCGTGGCGAGCCACGCCGACCTGGACCGGGAAGCCAACCGGCTGTGGCCGGACGGCGACGGGCCGCAGGACGAACTCCGGGCCCTGCGCGAGGCCGTGGCCGCGATCGACACCGACGCCTCGGGCAGGAAGGCCTACCGCGCCAACGCAGCCGCGATGACTACCGCAGCGGCCGCCGCCGCGACCCTCTTCGACGCGGTCGACGACACCATCCGCTACCGCGGACTTGGCAAACCCCTACACCGGCTGCGCCAGCACCTCGACGTGCAGATCCACCGGCTGCACGCGGATGTCACCTACCTCACCGAGCGGGCGGCCGCCGCTCCTGCGAACCCGAGTACCGCCGACGAGCCCACCCCACCCGCCCCAGAGAAACAGCGAACGCAGGACCAGACAGCCGAACGCACCCCAGGAGGGGAAGACATGGCCTCCAGGGGCGCAAGCGAGACGGAGCAGCTCGGGTTGTTCGGCGATCCGGCACAGGACCCGGCCGAGGGCCCGGCGGAGCCGACGACGGCCACAAGCAGCGGGGCCGTTCCGGCCGAGACCGCTGCGCCCCTCGGACTCGCCGGTACGGGGGTGGAGGGCAACAATGCGGCGCCGGAGCCCGCTGAGGAGGCGCCCGTGGTCGTCGACGTCAACACGCTGGCCGTCAGCCCGCGGGTCCGCGACGGGGAGCCGTCCTCGTACGAGTTCACCGTCACAGGCCCCGGGCTGACCGTCGGCGAGTACGAGATCTCCCACGACGCGCAGGGCAGGGGTGCGCGAGGGATCATGTGGCAGGCGTGGTGGCACGGCGTAGAGCCCTCGGGCCGGTGGGACGTGATCAACATCGGCTTCGGCAAGGGCAGGAGCGCCGTCCTGGCGGCCGTCACTGCACATGCGGCCAAGGCCGACGGGGACTTGGCCGCCGGGTTCACCGTCGCCCGCCGCATGGAATATGACGCCGGGCTGTGGCTACTGCCGGAGGTCGAAGAGTCGGAGGCAATCCAGTACCACCCTGACGGCTCGTGGACGATCACCGCCGCGACCGGCGCCCCCTACACGGTCCGCCGGGAGTGGCGAGGCCGTACCGCCTCCGGTGGGCTGTCGCCGCTCCTGATCGAGGACCAGGCTGGGACCTTGGTCGCATCCTGCACCGCCGTCGACAGCTACATGTCCGCATGGGAGCCGATGCTCGACCGACTCCGCCTCCACGCCACGGCGGTTGCTGACGAGGTGCAGCACGCGACAGCCGTCACCCTCGGCGGCCCGGGCCGGGACTGGGTCGAGGCGTGGTGTGTGTGCAGCTGGACCGAGCGCACCGACGTCGCCACGTACGCCGACCGGACCCCCGCCGGTGAGGCCCTGGCTCAGGCGCACCACTCGGAGACGTCGACAGCGGATGCGGCTCCGCAGCCCCTCGCAGCCGTGGTGGCGCCGACACCGGACGACGCCACGCAGACCGAAACCGCTCAGGCACCGCCCGCCGCTGAACTGCCGGAGCTGGATGTGGTGCTCCTGGACGTGGGCGTGCCGCCGCTCGACCCCGCCGAGCCGTACAGCACCGACGAGGAAGCGCAGGCGGATATCGACCGGCTGGGCGAGGCGTTCGCGCGGTGGGACGCGCTGCCCACGGTCCAGCGCTACTACGACACCGACCGGCAGCAGCGGCCCGACGGCAGCGGCGGCCCGACCAACCCCGTGGCCCAACTGTCGGCGGCGTACCAGGGAGCCGAGCAGTCCCTGCGTAATGGCCCGGCGGGCTCGCCGGACGACCTGGTGCGTCAGGTCCGCACGGTCGCGGTCTGGAGCGGCGCCCTGGAAGCTGCCGCTGGGGAGGAGCTGGCCGCCCCGCTCGGCGAGCTGAGTGCGGCGGCACACGGACTCGCTGCCCGCTCGCAAGCCACGATCGAGGCCTTCGCCGCCGAACAGACGTCGCCACAACCGCCGCCCGACCTGAGTGCCGTGGCGCCGGATCCCACACCGGCTCCAGCGCCAACCAAGGCGCCGGACACCGAACCCGCAGCAGAGCAGAGCATGGACGAAGTGGCACCCGCGGCCGCCGTGCCGGCCGCGCCTGAAGGCGAAGAGCAGACCCCGCTGGAGCTCCCGGCCTCAGAGCCGTTGCCCGAGGAAGTACCGGCGGCCCAGGAAGGCGCCGTCGGCGACGGCGCCGAGTTCGAGGATCCACCCGAGCCGCAGCGCTTCAGCACGTCGATCCCCCTGGACTACGAGGAGCACGTACTGGTCCTGGAAGGCGAGGACGGTGGCGGCTACGACCGGGGTGAACTGCGCCGAGAGGGCCAGAGCATCGCCACCGTCCACCGCACGTTCAGCGGGCAGTGGTACGCCCGGATGCAGCTGGACCCGCCAGACATCACGCGGGCGGTTGACGCTCCGCAGACCGCGGCCGAGCAAGCGGCCGTCATGTTCTCCGTCTTCACCAGCACCCCGTTGGGGCCTCCCGTGGTCGCCGCCCAGGGAGACGACGTCCAGGCCCGGCTCGACCAGGTCCGCGGTGAGCTGCGCGAGTTCGCCGCCGTCCACGCCCGCAGCATCGAGACTGCGGCGCGGCTGATCTCACCGGGCTACGCGCAGAGCCCCCTCTATGTGGAGCTCGCCGCCCGGCTCGCCGACGTTGCCAACTCGCAGGGGAGCGGAGTGCGGATGATGGCCGCCGACCTCGGCGGCGTCGAGCGGGCCGTGAACGAGTGGGGCGCAGCGCTGCCCTCGTCCGCGAGCAGCGAGATCCGGTCGGCCATGGTCTTTCCCCTCGCGCACGTGCTGTTCGACGTCCGCCAGCTCCAGACCCGCCTCCAGGCGACCGTGGAGACGGCAAGGCAGGAACCCACCAGTGCAGCAGCCGCGCAGCAGTCCGTCCCCGCACCCGACCCGGAGCACGCTGCAACCCCGACCTCGAACCAACCGCCTGCCCCGAGCCTCGACCTACCGGAGGACCCCCAGATGGCCACACCCGCACCTCCCACGACACCCGAAGGCGCAGACACCGCACCCCAGACTCCACAGGCCTCGCCGGTTGCTGTGACCACCATCGACGAACCCTTGGGCGCTGAGCCGGCCGAGGTCCGCGAGATCGATGTCGAGGACCCGCCCGCTCCCCGCCCCTTCACCGAGGTCTATCCCCTCCCCGATGATCCCTCGTACGAGCTCCACCTCTCCGGCCTGGACGGCCAGGCCGCCGACACGGGAGAACTGCGCCGTGACGGCATGGCGGTCGCTCACCTGGGTCTGACTGCCGAGGGGTGGTGGGTCGCGCGGCAGAGTTCTGACGGCATGGCGGCGGATGAGACGAGTCCGGCCGCCACACCGCAGGAAGCAGCAGCCCGGGGGGCCGTCATGTACGCAGTTCTCGCCGGAGCCCCCTACGGTGCCCCGCCAACCGCGGTGGACTCCACGGACCCCTCCACGGCGGCGGACATGATGCGTCAAGAACTGTCGGCCGCTGCCAAGTTGCACCGAGGGCGGATCGCGGACGCGGCGGGAAGCCTGACCCCGGATTACCGACAGATGCCCTACTTCCAGGCCGTGGACGGATGGCTTGCCCGCCTGGGGGAAGCGGTGGGCGACCAGCACGGGGCCGTGCAGATGAACGCTCACCTCGCGGCGGTCGAGCGCGCCGCCAATGGGTGGGGCTCTAGCTTGTCGGACACCTCCGGCGACGTAGAACGCCGCACGATGGCCTATCCACTCGCGCAGTTGCTGCATGACACCCGATGGCTCCAAGGGCGCCTCCAGACCACAGTCGACGCCCTACGGGCCGCAGGCGCCACGCCGCAAACGGCTGATGCCGCGCAGGCCCCGCAGAAGCCCCCTGTCGTCGAGGAGAAGGTCGCCGCTCAGGCAGAGCCCTCCGTGCCGGCAATCGCTCCCGAGGGACCGACCACCGGCACGCCCACCCCCGGGCCTGCGCACGAAGGTGCGGACACTGGGGCCGCAGTCCTACCCGAACCGCCAACCAACCCCTCCGCCCCCGTCGAGCAGGCAGCGGGTACGGCCGAAGCGAGCGACAGGCCCGCCGAATCCAACCGCGAGCGTGGTACGGAGGAACCCTCCGAGGGGCCCGGGGAAGCAGCTCCCGCCGACGAACAGGCGGACGCCGTCGTGGCAACCCAGGTCGCCCCTGGCACCGAGCTCCCGCTGACGGTCTCCGCCGCTGGAGCCGCCGACACACCTGCGCCGGATCCGAGCGTGGACCTGCTGGCGAAGTTCCGAGAGGTCCGGAGGGCTGTGGACGCCATCGTGGCCCGAGGGGAGGGTGCGGCCCTGGACGCCGATGTCCGGAACGACTTGATCACCCTTCAGACCCTCCTCGGCGAGACGGTCGACGATGCCCCGCCGGTCACCTCCGCGGGACCCGAGCCGGCGGACACTACGTCGGCGACCTCCGAGCCCGCGGGGGACAACCCGTCGGAACAACCCGATCCCCAACAGGCCGCCGCAGCGGTGAACACCGCGCTGCGGCACGCCGACGAGCACGCCGTCTCCCTCCAGGACCTGCCGGAGTGGCAGGGGATCCAGACGATCCGGGGCGCGTTCGGGCACCTCATGTCCCGCCTCAAGATCCGTGCCGGTGAGCACTTCGACCGGCTCATGGGCGACGAACGGGTCGGCAGCTTTGTCCGGGATCTGTCGGCACGTGTCTGCGACAAGATCGCGACACTCGCTGTAGCCGGGGCCGACTGGCTGCGCCGGGACCATGAGGGCGGCCGGAACACAAACCAACCCAGCGCGGAAGCGCTCCTACGGCTGGGCGACGCCGCGCACGCGTTCAGCACGCCCCAGGCTGACAAGCGCAAGCCGGGGGTGATCGTGGACGTTCCGGCCATGCGCAAGATGGGCGAAGCTCTTGCCCGCCCCATGCCAAGTGCCCGAAAAGTGTCCGCCTCGGCTGCCCGAAGCCGCTCCAAAACCGGGCAACGGCCGACGAAGAAGTCGCCTTCCGCAGGCACGGACCAGACGGCGCACCTGCGACGCGGCGGCCCGGATCAGCCGCAGTCCAAGAAGCCCCAGCGATAGCATTCTTGTCCCCGAGTGAGTGTGGGCCCCCGTGATCTCACGGGGGCCCACACTCACTCAACCCTTGGGGGCCGGGCGCTTTCGCTGCCGGTGCGCCGCGAGGTCCGCAGGCGCCTGAGGAAGGGCGCGGGCCGCTGCCTTCTGCTTCACGGCGGCTTCGTGCTCCACCACCGCGCGCTCGTAGCGATCCGCGAAGTCCGCGGTGTCCAGCCTGTAGGCCCGGTCCATGGTTCGGATCGCCTGGTCGGCTTCCGCGGCCGTCGGAAACGCCGCGACCATCGGATTCATCCGGTAGACGCCGTTACCCTCACGGAGAAGGATCCGGGCGAGCTGCAAGTGGTGCAGGCCCTTCTGGACGAGAGACCGGCTCACACCGAGCCAGTCCGCGATCTCCTGCTGACTCTGAACGATCCGCCCGCCCCATTCCTGGTGGCTGAGGCAGTGGAACAGCACCTTCGCCGCGAAGCCGGGAACGTCCGGGATGTAGGCGAAGATGTTGTAGTTCCCCCACAGAATGGGCTGTGGAGCCTTGTCTGAGGCGTGGACCGACACTATCCCTCCCTCCTTCCTTCGTCGGAGCTCGTACGCCCGCGCTTCCTCTGCTTCGGCGGCGGCGGCTTGGGCAGGACCAGCTCCTTGAACTCCTCAGCGACCTTCGGGTCGAGATCCAGAGCGCTGATCAGCTCCAGCTGGTCGACCCGCATCTTGGCCTTCCTCTGTCCGGCGAACGGTGTCGGCAGGTCGTTGACGACCAGTGTTCCACCTCGCAGTGTTGCCCGCGGATTCAGCTGGTACACACCCCGGCGGACCATGTGCACGATTCCAACTCGGTAGAGCGCCCCGAGCACTCTGTTCACGTGCACGCGCTCCACATCGAGCTCATCGCCGATGTGTTGCTGAGTCGCCTTCACGAGTCCGCCGGGCTCCTGGGTCCCCATCAGGAAGAGGATCACCCGCAGCGCCAGGATGTCCGTCGGGAAGTACTTCGAGAGCCATACAAGGAACTCCTGGCTGTCCATCGCGAAGGATTCACCGAGGAAGGCGTCGGACCTTGAGTTCTTCTCAACCGTGGCTCGATGCCCCGGGGGAAGGCTGAAGACAGGGGCCCGATCCCTCAGGCCGGAACCCTCGAAAGGGCTCCTCACGGGTGCGCGCCGCTTCTTCCGTGGCTCACCTCCCGTCGGATCCTGCCCGGGGGCGTTCAGGGGTTGCGCCATGCGCCCATTCGCTCCTTACCGTGGTTGCCAGACCGCCGGAGCCTATCGATTGCCACCATGAGTGGCAAAGATGCTCACCATGGTGGCAATCCGCGTGTCGAGTGTCTCGCTCCACGTACGTTCAAAGCCGCCAGCTCGCCTCCCCAGTAGCCCTTGCATCCACCTCAGTTTTGCCACTCATGGTGGCAAAACGGGTTCATCAGCCGTGTAAAAGCGCCCTTAGGGCCCGTCAGTTTGCCACCATGAGTGGCAAACTGACGGCTCGAAGTTACGTCACATGAGACGTTCGACAGGCGCAACGTCTCGGCACCAGTACGTTACCCAGCGGTAATAAGATGTCTGAGCTGCGCAAACGCCCGACGCCTTCTCTTCTAGATCAGGCACCGTCACTATCTGCGGGAGTCACGGGTTGGCTGCGCCCTCCGCTTCGCTCCGGTACTCGCGTCGTTTGGCAGGGCACCCACCTCACCATCAGGCCCCTTTTACCCCGGTGAGAAGCAAGCAGCACAGTGGCTGAGGCCGTCTCAGGTTCAGGTGGGCCACTGCGGACCGGATGTAAACGCCTGGTCGACCTAGGCGGACGTTCCGTGGCTCGGCCCAACCCCACCCTCGATCGCGGAACGCCGGTTTCGCGTCCACAGGTGATCGCTCCCTGATGGCTTCGCCGAACCTTGGATCTCGGTACGGACCCTCGTTATAAATGCGGCGGTCCTGGCCGTCATTGCTCGCCGTGGATGATCAGTGGGTTGGTACACACGCACCGTCTCGCGCCGCAGGTACTGCCCCTCCAGCTTGTTGCAGGAGCCACAGAGCAGACCACGCACGACACCCGTGAGGTGATCGTGGTCGATGGGGGGCGCCGTGACCGAGCGCCCCGGTTCAGTATGTGACGCCAGGTCCTGCCCGACTACAGAGTCAGGGCGAAGGCCCCTTCGCAGAATGCGTCGTCCGCGGCCCATGAGCGATAGGCCACGCCGGTCCAGTGGTTGAGGTCTTCGACGAGGTGGCTGGTCGCCAATTCCTCCAGGTAGTCCCGGATGCCGGCGGGTCCGGTGGCGACGAGTTGCCGGGTGAGGTGGTGGCGCATGCCGCGGAGGGTGTTGTTGGCGCGGGTGCTGTAGCGCTTGCCCAGGTCGAGGAACCGGAAGTGGTGTTCCACCCGTGCGGTGAGCACGCTGTCCCAGGTGGGGGGCGCGGTGACGAAGTACTTAAGCCGGCCGAAGCCGCCGGGGGCGACGGTCGCGTGCAGCCAGGTCTCGTGATCGACGCGGTCGTAGTACGGGTGCAGGAGCACCTCGCCCGCCTCGGTTGAGGCCTTGTTGCTCTTGGTGTGGTTGCAGGGGCCGCAGACCGGTACGAGGTTCTGCGGCGCGACGCACAGGGCGGGATGGTCGGCCTTGGGCATGACGTGGTCGAGCTGGGTCGCTTCGCTGTGTCGGCACAGGGGGCAGAGATCGTCCGTGGGCGCGTTCATCAGGGCGTCGTAGATCTCGCGCCCGGGAGAGGTGTCGCGCACCATGCCGCTCTCGTAGACGGTCGCCGCGACCGTCTGGTTCTTTATGTCGGCGCCGAGTCCGAGATCGGTCGGTTCGAGTTGGTGGAGGGTGCGGGCCCGGGCGGCCGTGATGTAGGTGTCCGCGGCCGTCTGTGCGGTGCCGGCGGCTGTCCTCAGCTTGTCGCCGAGGTCCTTGATGTCTTTGGTGCCCCGGGATCTGCTGGTGCACTTCGTCCAGCTTTCGCGGGCGGTGAGCGTGGGCGGGTCCAGGTGCCACATCACAGGCCCTCGTCTTCCCTGTCCGCGATCAGGATGCGAACGATGCCCTTGGCCTCGTCGCCGAGCTGTCCTCCGAAGTGGTCGAGGACCTGGTCGTAGGTGCCGAATTCGTGGACGGCCCGCTTGATCTCGGCGTAGAAGCCGGACTTCATCACTTCGAGCCCGAAGATCTCGTGGGTGAGCACCCCCACGTTCTCCCCGTACGTCTCGATCCTGGGGCGGCGGGCGCTGCCGGTCCGGCCGGTCCGGCCGATCTTGTAGACGCAGGAGCGGGGGACTTCCTGGAGTACGACGGGGGAGTGCGTCGCGGTGATGGCGACGCCGTTGCGCTCCGCCAGCAGGTCGGACAGTGCGCGGACGAAGGAGGCGAGCAGCGGGGGGTGGAGGTGGGCTTCGGGCTCGTCCAGCAGTACGAGCGTCTGCTCGGCGACCAAGTCCACGAGTCGGGTGAGGGTCAGGAGGACGATGGCGTGTCCGGAGCTGAGACTCACGAAGATGTCACGCCATGGACGTCCTGTCCCTGTCCTCAGCTCGCCGAGGACAGCACCGTCTCTTCCATGCTCAGGGCCAAGAAGTATCTCGATCGCCCTCCTGTCGGGGGGTTCGGGTACCGGCCCGTCGGTGGCGCCGATGACGGCGGCGGCGAATTGAGGATCGCTGGCCAGGGTGTCCACGGCCTCGATCCAGCGATCGAAGCGTCCGGCGGTCGCGAGTGAGCCCAGGCTGTCGCAGAACTCGTCCGCCAGTTCCTCCCGTCCCTTCATCCGCGGTGTTGGGCTGATATCCGTTTCGTGGTCGTCGGGGCCGCGCGTCAGGCCGACGTGCGTGTAACTGGCCGTCGCGTGGGAGGGAAGGATGCCGGCGAAGGGATCGAATGCGCTGAAGGTGACGAGCAGGACGTTGGCGAAGCCGACCTCCGTGTCGTAGCTGATCAGGCCGGCGTACTCGGGCCTGTCGTAGAGGCGCACGGCGGCTGTGGCCAGTGAGCGTAGGAGTGTGGTCTTCCCGACTCCGTTGCGTCCGATGAGGACGTGGATGTTGCTGGGTGGCACCGACTCGGGCATGACCTCGAATTCCAGCGGTGGGCGCCGTGAGGCCTCGGGTTCGCGTGGAGGATGGAAGCGGAATCTGTAGGTGGTGAGCCGGTCACCGCCCTGGATGATGCGGTTGAACTGACGGGTGACCGTTCCCGGGCTGACGCTCCGCAGGAGGGAGGTCGCGACTGATTGCTCTCGTCGGAGGAGTTCGAAGGTGGGCAGGCGTGCGGCTAGGTCGCCGAGGCTGCGCAAGATCTCGTGGGCCTCGTAACCGCCGAGAACCATGAGCTTCTCGTAGTACTGGGCTTCCTGTCCGAGGGAGACCCAGGTCTCCGGTCCTCCGGGCAACTGTCGCTCGAAGGTGCCGTGAGGCAGGCGGTCGTCGTCGGGTCGCTGGTTGAAGCGGGCGATCTTGACACGGCCGACCTCGATCGGCATCTCACCGTCGTTCGGGCGGATCCACAGGTCGTAGCTGGTTCGGTAGCCGTAGTCGTCCCAGCTGTCGGGGACCAGGATGGCCGCTCGGGGGCCGGGGTCGGACGGGAAGCTTCGGTCGGGTTGGACGATGATCCGCAACTCGGTTCCTCCATGCTCTCAGCAGCACTCGAACCCGTCGAATCCTATCCAGCCCCCGACCTCAAGTTTCTTGTAACAGACCAACCCCACCACCCACTCGCCGGCATGCCCGGCCCCGCCCCACGCCGTACCCGTGACCACCGGACGTTGGGGAAACCGCGGACAGGGGAGGGGTGGCCAAGGTCTGTTACAAGCAACTTCTAATCTCCTCGACCAGCGTCTCCTCGTCGCCCAGAAGGCCCTGGAGTCCTAGCTCAGACACCAGCCGCAAACTAGGTCGCGGGTAGCCGGACGAGCCCCGTTTCCCCCTCCTGGGCGCCGTCGTTGGTCTGATCGAGTGATCGAGGCCAAAGGGGCGGGCGTGCGGCAAGAGTGGTCGCCAGAGGAGCTGTTGGCGAACTGGACGCTGGTAGACGGTGACTGGGACCTGGTGGCGAACAAAAGCGGGACTACCCGGCTCGGCTTCAGCCTCTTGCTGAAGTTCTTCGAGCTGGAGGGCCGGTTCCCCGATGTGCTGGAGGAGGTCCCGCCGGCCGCGGTGGAGTACGTCGCAGATCTGGTGAAGGTCCCGGCCGGCGACTTCGCGAAGTACACGCTGGTCGGCCGGACTGCCGAGTACCACCGCAAGCAGATCCGTGAGGCCCTGGGCTTCCGGCCCTCGACAGTCGCGGACGAGAAGACGCTGGCCGAGTGGCTGGCTGTGGAGGTCTGCCCGGTCGAGCTGGTGGAGGACCGGCAGCGCGAGGGCCTGCTGGCCGAGTGTCGGGCCCGGAAGATCGAGCCGCCGGGCCGGACCCGGGTCGAGAAGGTCCTCGTCGCGGCGCGGGGCAAGTGGGAGAAGACATTCTGCGCCCGCACGATCGGCCGCCTCGGCGAGGCAGGCACGGCTCGGCTGCTGTCCCTCGTGACCGAGGACAACGAGGCGGGTACGGCGCTGCTGGCCGCGCTCAAGCGCGACCCGGGCGCGGTCGGCTTGGACTCCCTGCTCACGGAGATCACCAAGCTCAACGACGTACGGCGCGAAGAGGGGCCAGCACCCCTCACCCGCCACCGTCATGCGGATGCTGCGGGAGCACGACGAACAGGCCGCCACGGCGGCGGCAGGCGCGTGATCATCCGGCTAGTTTGCGGCTGGTGTCTGAGCTAGGACTCCAGGGCCTTGAGGGCCGCACCAAGGAGACGTCATGCGCTTGTCCAGAACCTTCACCGCCGGAGCCGCCCTCATAGCGCTCGCGTCCCTGACAGCCTGCGGCGGGGACGGGGACACCCTCGCCGGGAGCGGCGGCAAGAGCCTGCCGAAGGCCAAGGACGTCGCCGCAATGGAACGTTTCGTCAACACGTACACGAGCTGCACGGACCTGGAGACCTACGCGCCGGAGCGCAAGTACGGCGGCAACGAGTTCGAGGACATCCCCAAGGGCACCGAAGCGGGCGTGAAGGAGAAGATGTACTGCGACGCCGAAACCGGGCACATCGCCTTGGTGGCCATCTCCGACATGAAGAAGTTCCAGCAGGCACTCAAGGCGAACGACGCGGCAGAGAAGCAAGCGGTCGTATTGGTCGGGGTGGACTTCGCAGTCGTTCCCAATGCCGGCGACACCATGCGCGCGCTGAAGCCTTCGGGGCTACTCGTCGCGTCGTGCAGCGCCAAATTCAACAGTGAGCTTCCCAGTGGCTACACCAAAACCGATGGCAAGGTCGAGGGATGCATCCTCACGGACTACTTCCCCACGTAGCCGACACCACCGCCTGACCACTCGGAAGTGAACCAAGTCGCGGGCAGGCTCAGTGCCGGCCGCAGGGGCGGGGATACGACATGGCCGAAACGGGTCTACCAAAGGGAATAGCAGCAGCCGACGGAAGGCCCCGCATGAGTACCCCATCTCCAACTCCGCCGCACAGGGCAACGCTTTCGTGCTGCCCGTCCGGGAGCCCGAACAACTACCGGCCCGCGTCTCGCTTCGCCGCCCACACCACCTCGTCAGGGTGGGCGGCGATCCGCAGTCCGACCCACGCCGTGTCGTGATCGACAGCGGTCAGACGAACGAGCCTCCCCGCCTGCCAGGAGGTGACAGGCGAGAAGACCCATCGGCGCAGCGTCAGTCGGTTCACCCTCGTACCACCTCGTACGCCGTTGCGAAGCCGCCCGAGTAGGGAAATCCCTTGACAGGTTGAGCGAACCACGCCGAATTGTGAGTGGGAGGCTTCACCACCGGGGCTGGGGCTTCTCCCGCGCGGGCAAGTTCGGTGAGAAAGGCGCTCCCGCCGACGGCCGCGAGTTTTCCCCGCCGGTACAGGTGGACACCCACGTCGATCGGTCCGATGGCCTCCCCCGCGGCGTGAAGCATCAGGATCGAAGTGAGGATCACCGAGAGTGGTTCGTTCAGGTCCTCGGGCAGCAACGAGGCGGCGACGTGCGGGATGACTTCGGGGGTGACGAGCAGCCGGCCCACCAAGGCCCGCTGCGTTGCTTCGGTGTCCACCGGCTCCTCCAAGACGTCCGGTTCGGGAGCCAGTGGCGAGTCGGGTGTCGGTCGGGCCTCGGCTCCGGAAGCCGGTGATGCCCTGAAGGTCTTGGCGAGTTCCGAGACCCAGCCGACAGACCACCCTGTGGTCTCGGCGAGCTCACGGACGGAAGTTCCGTCCGCAACGCCGACGCGCACAGCCTCGGTGGCTGCGGACTGGCTCATCTTCACCCGAGGGTGGGCGTGTGTGTCCGTGGAGGAAGGCATGGGGCGAAGATATCGACGCTTCCCTGCCCGGCTGCGAAATGTCCCTCGGACGAGCGAAGGGCCTTCACGACTTGAACCGGGGATACCTCCCGGTCGATCGACGGCTGAACCGCTGAGGGAATCGAACCGGAGCCGGCGGGCGTTACGGGCCACCGAGCGGTTGCTCTGCACCCTTGGGTGGCGCCTGGGTTTGCTCACTGGGGCAGTACCCGCAGGATCTCTTCGACCAGGTGGTCGGGGTGCGCGGTGTCCAGGCTCGTGCCGAGTTCGGCGACGGAGTCGTAGATGGCGCTCCCGTCCGGCATCACGACCTTGAGGTCCAGGGACCAACAGCTGTCTCCTCGGCCGAAGCTGAAGACCTGGCCCTGGCTCTCGATGTCGATCTCGCAACCGCACCCGGTGGACAGGCTGTCCACAATGCCCTGCGTGGGCGTTGTGGGGTCGCATCGGGTCATCGGCGTGCGGGGGCCCAGCAGGCGGGCAACGGCTGCGACTGCTTCGTGGGCGTCGGCTGGCAGAGGTGCTGTGGAGGGCGTCCGAAGGAGGAGCTCGACGGACTGGGAGGCGTGGCCGCCCAGTACTCGGTCGAGCGCGTCAGCCGCCGCGGGAAGAGTCGTTCGTGGCCGCTCGTCGCCATGGTCAGTCTGGTGGCCCAAATCGCCACGGGCGGCCATGTGCGCCAGTACCCGGTCGACACCTCGCAGCGCCTCGGCCGCTGCTGAAACCTGTGCGAACAGTGCGGACACCACGGTCGCCGCCTGTTGCGGGGTGTATAAGGCCCACTGACTGCGGAGCAGCACGCACAAGGTCTCGGATGCCTCGGCGGCTGCGCACGCCATGTCGATGGCGTATCCGGGGTCGGTGACTCCGTGGTCCATCAGGGATCTGATCTCGGTCGTGAGGTCGCTGCCTTCCTCCTCGGCCTCGTAGGGTGATCGCCAGGAGTCGGAGTCGTCGCTGTCGGGAAGCGTCGTTCGCGTCGCATTGTCCACGGGAGTACCAACCCCGTCAGATGGGTCAGGTCACGGGGATGGGCAGCAGCTCCGGACGCGGTGAACGCCTCTCCGTATCAGGGCCAAGGTCTGTCACAACCGACTTCAAGCCTCCGTCCAACCGTTCCGGTGGTGCGTGTACCCGCTGCGTCCGGACGCCGACGCTCACATCCTGTCGACGCCCGTCATGAACCGAGCCATGTCCCGAACGCTGATGCGGCCCGGGCCCCGGCCTACCGGCGTCACGGTGACCCCGCCGCCGGCGCGCTGCTCGGGGACCTCCGACGCCTCGACTTCCAGGACGACGACCTGTTGCCCCCGAGGCGCCTGCCCCGAGATACGGGCCGCCTCCCGCTCCGTCGCGGCGAAGAAGACCAGCCCCTCCAGCTCCTGCCGCAGCGCCGGCAGGCGGCTGGCCACCGGGCAGATCACTCCGTACAGCTCACCGTGCACCGTCACCGGCAACCCCATGGCGAACGCGGGTTCCGGATCTCTCCCCGTACGGACGGCGGCGACAGGATCCCCAGTCTCCTGGCATACCCACGCACGGACAGGGCGGCGAAGGCCGGCCTGGCGGGCCTCCAGCTCCCGGATGCGCGCCAAGTGGTCGGCCTGGTCCTGCTCCCGACGCCGCTCGACGGCCGCGGCCCGCTCGGCCGCTCGTCGGTGCACCTCGGACGCCGCCAGCTGCTCGGCCTCCCACTCGAAGTAACGCCGGGCGATCCACCGGAGCACCGGTTCCCCGACCCGAAGCCGGTACGGGCGCACCGTGTTCGCGACCAAGGCCGCCACGAACCGCTCCAACTCCAGGTCGTCGACGTCCACCCACCGGCCGTGCCCACCGCACGGGAGCGCCCCTCGGGCCCGTTCGCACAGTGGCCGCTGAACGCACCACTCCCGTGCAAACCGGGCCGCCCCGGCGACGACCAGAAGCGGGCCGCCATCCTCGGCCCGGGCCACCTGGACCGCCGGCACGACGCCAAGCCACGGCACGGTCTTCCGGTCCGTGAACCAGCAGACCTCCACCCCGGCCGCCGAGTATCGGGCGGTGCGCCGCTCGATGTCCTCCACCGTGATGGTGGACATCTGCGCCTCCAGCGCCATCAAGCGGCCGTCCGGCATGGTCGCCAGCACGTCCGCCCGCCAGGACCCGTCAGGCGCTAACGCCTCCAGCTCCGCCTCCCCGCCGGCGTCCCGGACCGCCAGGGCCAGGTCCAACTTCAACAGGTGATGTGCCATCGATTCCCCGGCCGTCGGGCAGTGCGGGGCGCCGTCCGCGTGCCGCAGGTACCAAAGATCCCGACCGCCGTGGGTGACGTGCACCAGGTGCAGCGCCCACCCGCACTCCGGGTCACGGCAGATCAGCGGGGCCGGCCCGTCCTTCGGCCGATGAATCGCGGTCCGGTCCCGGCCGCATCCGAGGTCCGACAACGTGACGTCGACCCGCCCCCACTCGGCGTGGTTCCCGACGAACACCATGGGCAACTCCTTCTCCCCGGGCGGCCGCCCCCACGACCGCGTGCCACGTCCATGGTTGCGCCGGAATCCGCCCCGCGCATCGATGCCCACCCCCGTGTCGGAATCCTGGCCGCGATCCGCAGGTGATCAACACCCCCACGGCCGGCCCCTGCGTCTGCCCGACTCCGCGACTGAACGCCGCGTTCCCCGACGGCCCTGAGGCGGCACGCCGGCCGGCCCCGCAGGGCGAGGTCGGTCCTCAGGTGTCCCTGGCTCACCCCGTGCCTTGCCGGCGGGGCTCACTGCGAACCCCAGGGGTTCTCCCCCAACCACCCGGACTGCGGCCGACAGGGGCGGAGGGGGCGGCGCTAGTTTGGTTCGATGCATCACGACGTTGTCGACCAGGTCGAGGAGTGGCTGGCCGGCCCGAACTCCGAGGCGAACGGATACTTCGGCTACCAGGCCTTGGAGCACTATCGGCCCGCGGTCCTGCACTGGCTCACCGTCGGCTGCGGGCTCGACGGACGCCCGGACCCCGACCTGTACCTCCAGCCCACCCCCATGACGCTGCAAAACTGGGCCATCGACTACGCGACCGCAGCCCGATCACGCGACGCCGCCTGTGGGGCCGTCCGCTCCTTCTACCGCTGGGCGGAGACCCCGAGGACCGACGGCGGACCAGCCCTCGTGCCGCCCGGCACCGCGCGGTCCCTCCAGTTCCGGCGCGGCGGGAACTTCTCAGCCGGCCTGCCCGGTCGCGAACTCCTCACCCCCGATCAGTGCCGCTGGCTCGCGCAGGCCGCCGACCGCTACCCCGGCACCCGTCGCGAAGGGCCCCAACGCGCCCGCGCCCTCGTTTACCTCAGCCTCAACCACTACCTGTGGGGCAGGCACTCCGACGACGACGTCTTCCGCCCCGGGCAAATCACCTCCATGCGCCTGAGCGGCCGCCACCAGGAGCAGCACCGAACCACCTGGGACGTCCCGCAGAAGAACGCCGCCTCCGACGCCACCCGTCTCCAGCCCGTTCACCACGACGCCGTCCGCGCCATCGACGAGTACCTCGCCACCGGCACCGCCGGGAGACCCCACAGAGCGGCCGCCATTCCCGACACCGGCCACGTCTTCACCACGGTCAACGGACAGCCTCTCGACACCGTGAGCGTGCTGCGCATCCTGCGCATGGTGGCCGCCACCCACCCAGACTTGGAAGACATCGCACCGAAACTCTCTGCCGACGCGATCACCCATTCCCCGGCAAAGGATCCAGCCGCTGGGACTGTCCCCCCGTGAGTCGGTCACCTCTTCTCGGCGGCTGAGGGGGTGAACTCACCTCTTATGAGGTGAGTGAGAAGGTCATGCCCCACGGTCGGTGGCGATCCCTACCGCGCTGGCCTGCGGCCGTGCCGGACAAGGGGAGCCTCGCCCCGGGCGACCGCTGGCGTGTTCACCCCCTCCGGAATCCGGGGGCGGTGTCGGTGATGCTCGTCCGGGTCGTACGACCGGCCCCGGGGGTACCCGCGAACCGTGGGCGGGTCGTCAGAAGTCTTCGCCGCAGGCGATTTTGCGCGCCTCGTGTCCACCGCTGGGGCACGCAGTGGTCCACAGGCCCCTACTTGTCCACAGGGCCGCCAGCCGGCTGCTGCGGGGGTGCGACGATCAAGTCCGTTCCGTTTCCGAGGGAGGGATGTCAATGTCCGCGTCCGGCCTCGATCGCCAAGTTCCTGGACGTGTCGCCGACCACCCTCTACAAGTACGGGCCCGAACTCAAGGCCGGCGGACGTCCGATCATCGGTCTCCAATCAGGGCTTGGCACTGACTAGACGTCACAACCCCGTGATCACGCCGTACTTGGCTGCCAACTGCCCATAGAATCTGAGCTACCTCACGGAGGCTCCCTCCACGTGACCTACCAGATTGGTATGGGCCCCTCAGGGGGATCGCATGGGAGCACTCGGAGGTTCACATGGCGAATACGCAGGACACGGACGACGAGGACAAGGATCGTGAGCGCAGGCCTCCCTGGCAGCACGCTCTGGTCTTCTGGTCCCCGGTCTACGTGACGGTGATCGCCGAAGTGATGAAGTGGTTCATCCCCCAGGGGTGACCAGTGCGCGATGAGACGGCCGGAACGGGCAGCAAGAAGCCCGGCCGGATGAAGGTCGGCCGGGCTCGTTGCAGACACAGGAGGGTTCGGCCTGGTTGCACCCGGGTCGGGCCCTCCACTGCACCCCCGAAGCGAAGTTCCATGGGGGGCATGGAATACCAATCGTACCCACGTGACACATTAAAGTTGATGTCGTGACCGGATTGGTGTAATTAAGTCGCGTCAGGACGAGGGCTCCCATTGTTCGGGCCCGCCGCCTCTCCACTCCACGAAACCCGCGTCCGCCAGGTCCACGTCCTCGGCGTCCTCCAGGCTGGCCGCGGCGAGGAAGACACGGATGTCTGCCGGGCGGCGGCAACTCCGATGGCGACGCCGTCGTACCGCACCCGGCGCCAAGATCCGACTAAGCCTTCACAGTCTGAGTGATCCGGCTGGTCCGCGGGCAGTCCCGACCCCATGGTCGAGGGTGAGTTTCCTCTAGGGCCGGTTGCCGGGTCGTAGCAGGTCCGCGTACACCCGGACCCGGACGCCGGTCTGGCCCGGTACGCGCCGAATGCGTCCCGGTCCCGATGTCGCGTACAGCCGGCCCAGGGCGTCGACGGCGGCGCGCACGGTGTCCTCGTCCGCGCCGGTCACGTCGAACACGACCAGCCCGGGCTCCGCGAGATGCTGCTCGGCGATCTCCTTCACGATGCCGTCCCGGGCCCGCGGTCAGGGAGCCGGGGTGAAGGTGACCGAGTCGCCTCCGCATCCGGCGGCGATCTGCTGCAGGCGGTACTTCTCCAGCTCGTCGACGGCCAGGCCCCAGCGCAGCTTCGTCGCGGTCCACTCCGCCCCGTACCGGCACAGGGCGTCGGAGGACGGAGGCAGCCACTCGGCCGGGTCCTGATCCGACTTGCTCCTGTTGGACCGCGCGGTCACCGCGACCAAGCTCGATGCCTGGCCCTGGTCGTTGGCGTAGGCCTCGCGGCGGGCCGCCGTCCAGGAACTGGCGCCCGAGTCCCAGGCCTCGGCGAGCGGGACCATGTGGTCGATGTCCAGGCCGCCCGCGCCGTCGACCGTGCTCTCGTCGTAATAGGAAGTCCAGGTCCCGCCGGTCAGGGTGCAGCGAGGGCCGATCTCCGGGGCGACGACGGCCTCGGCGATCAGGACCTCCTGGCGCGTGTTGCACCCGTCGGTCGCGTTGTCGCCCGCGGTCCAGTGCTTGAACGCGGTCCGCGTGTACCCGACGCGGGACTCGTCGGCGACCTGGAGCGCCGAGACCGCGACGCCGATCGGAAGGACCTCCGGTGCGGCAGCCCGGGCATGGGCGGTTGTCGGAAGGGACAGCGGAAGTACGGCGAGGGACATCGCGGCCGCCGCGCGCTTTAACGTAAGCATCACACGGCGGTTCTATTGCCTGCTGACCGCCGTGCGTAGGTCCGGCGCCCGGCCGTCACCCGTTCAGCGGCGCCCGGTTCACCGCAGAAACGGCACGCCGGGGTCCGTGGCCCCAACGCTCCTGCGCCTCAGATGCATCACTCCATGGGCTGCTTCCGGGCGTCCGTGATGCCGCCCGGCACGTGCGGGTCGAACCGGCCGGCGCGCATAGCCTCGATGCACTGCAAGACGCGGCCGAAGGACGTCAGCCCCGGGTCGCGCGCGCGGGCGCCCAACCGGACAGGACGTCGTCAGAATCGTGCATGACATCAGTGTGCCCGGCCCAACGGGCCGATGCCGGTGGCCCCGTGCCCTTCGCCGGCGCGAGGTAGTCCCGCGGCGAAGGGGCGGTGCCGCCCGGAGGGCGGACAGCGTGAAGACGGCAAGCGGCTGTGGCGGCCGGTAGGCCGCCCCTTCGTGAAGACGCCAAGGCATATTTCAGCCAGGTGAGCGCCATGGAAAGATGATCTCCATAAAGGGGAGGGGATCTGACATGGGCTTTTATTCAGGCTGGTCGAACGGCAGAGGCTTCTACGGCGGATACAGGGTGCGACTGTCTGGAGGGGCGAGGCGGGCGACTGCGACCAGGCCCTTGCCGTCGCGACCGGGCGCCCGTCCGGCGGGTGATGTTCCCGAGTGGGTTGAGCTGTCGTACTTCCTCACGGCGGCCGTGGTCTTCTGTCTCGGCATGCTGTCCGCGGCGGTGTGGCTGTGGATCGAGACTGAAGGCTATTTCGACAGTCTGCCGGCGAGGCTCACGCTCATCGTCCTCCTGCTCATCCCGGCCGTGATCGCGAGTGCCATCGCGGCCATCGCGGCTGGGTTCCTGGCGCCCATGCTCGTGGGCCTGGTGAAGGCTGCCATCGCCGTGACGCGCTGGATCAAGCGAAGGCGTGCAGGTGAAGGAGTAGTACCGCCCGGAGGGCGGCCATAGAGCGAAGACGGCTTGCGGCTGTGGCGGCCGAAGGCCGCCCTTGGATTGTCAGCGCCCTGTCTTACGATCCCGCCTAGCCAGCTACGGGCAGGAGGGGTGCAGTGGAAGCTATTCGCCGAGGTGACAGAGGCAAGCAGAAGGCCTGGGTGTGGCTGATGGTGCTGACTGCGCAACGTGGCCTGTGCGTGTATTGCGGTCGCTCCCCGTCCACCACACTGGACCACGAAAGGCCGATCGCCGGGGCAGGCCACGACATCTGGTGGAACTTCGTCCCGGCCTGCAATCCCTGCAACCTCCGGAAGAGCAAGCACGAGAGCGCCGCGCATTGGGTTGTAGATATGGACATCTGCCACCGATATCCGGAGCTGACTCGCTCCAAGTGGAGGATGAGCCCGAAGGTCTTCGCCGGCATCACAAGACGCGTGGAACGCGTCCAGCGAGAGATAGCCGACGCGGATCGCCGCGAGTGGTTCGAGCTGCACTACGGCGAGGAGAAATGGGGGAACAAGACTGAGCTGTTCAAGATCCTTGATCGCTGCAAGGCGGAGCTCAAGGGGTACCCGCACTACCCATGGCGGACCCCGAAGGTCAGGGAGCTGAAGGGGTACTGCACGCGCCTGATCTGCTGCGGTTACTTCCATCCGCAGGCAAGGCTCCTGCACGCGTTCCTGAAGCGGGAGGAGGTCAGAGCCTTCCAGCGCGCCGTCTTCAACGAGCGCGCGCACGAGGGTGAAGTGCTCCGCCGCCTCGTCCGGGAGTACCTCGCTGACACGCGGCGCGATCTCGACGACGAGGCATAGTTGTGCAGGCGATCGAAGACGGGTGAGTTGCCTGAACCCC
Organism: Streptomyces sp. Isolate_45; assembly: GCF_024721315.2. GTDB lineage: Bacteria > Actinomycetota > Actinomycetes > Streptomycetales > Streptomycetaceae > Streptomyces. The sequence goes on along the minus strand of NZ_JANFAK020000008.1, from coordinate 70,617 downwards.
CGACTCGGGGGTGGTGTTCAAGGGGTCGGCGCGACCGCGAGCCCTGACCGGGCGGGCCCGCCACAGGGTCACCCGGGGCTGCCGGCCGGGGGACGAAGCTGGTGCCCCGCCCCTTGGACATGTGCACCAAGACCTCACGGGCCGCCGCGCAGTCGCCAGCCGCGCGGTGTCCGCCGCCCAGGGCCGGCCACCTGATGGAAAGGGATGGGGAAGGCCCCCGCTTCATCCGGCTATCCGGACGGGGCGGGGGCCTTCTGCGTCTCGGGGGTGGGCAGCCCCCGGGGGACTAGAGCGTGTCTCTTTGATGGGTTGATCAGTTGATCGGATGTGTCTGTCCGGTTGGTGATCAGTGATGCGATGTGGGACCGGATCGAGCCGTTAATGCCGGCCGATCCGGTCCGTGGACGGCGGTGGGCCGACCACCGTCGGACCCTGGAGGCCATCGCCTGGAAGTACCGAACTTGCTCGCCCTGGCGCGACCTGCCCGAGGAGCTCGGGTCATTTCAGACCGCTCACAAGCGCCTGATCAGGTGGGCCGTCGACGGCACTTGGGAACGGATCTTCGGTGCCGTCCTTGCCGCAGCGGACGCCGATGACGACTTGGACTGGACCGTCTCCGTGGACTCCACCGTCTGCCGGGCTCACCAGCATTCGGCCGGCGCCAGGAAAAGGGGGCTCCCGGTCGGCCCGAACCCGCAGATCACGCCCTCGGACGCTCTCGCGGCGGCTTGAGCACGAAGGTTCACCTGGCCAGTGACAGCCAGGCACGCCCGTTAGCCATCTACGTCACTGCAGGCCAGGCCGGTGATGCACCGGCCTTCGAGGCTGTCATGGCCAGGATCCGGGTGCCGCGAAGCAGAGCCGGGAGACCCAGGACCCGACCAGATGCCGTCCTCGCGGATCGCGCGTACTCCTCCAGGGCGATCCGCGGGCATCTTCGCCGGCGCGGGATCCGGGCGGTCATCCCGCAGCCCGCGGACCAAGTCGGTCACCGCCTGCGGCGAGGCCGCGCGGGAGGCCGCCCGCCGGGTTTCGATGCCGAGGCATACAAGCAGCGCAACACAGTCGAGAGGTGCATCAACCGCCTCAAACAATGGCGAGGTTTGGCGATGCGCACCGACAAGCTTGCCCTGGCCTACGGGGCGGCCCTGCATCTGGCGGCCATCTTGATCTGGGCCCGCCGCTGAGTCGGGAGGACCGGCCACACGCGGCGATCAGTACGGCTCGTGCACGACCAGTCGCGACTGCCGCCCCGTAAACGCGCTTCGCAGGGCACGGGCCTCACGGTTCCGCTCAGCGAAGACTCCTTGCTTGTCCACGTGAACCACGAGGACGTCGTAGCTGTCGATGACCTCGGAGATGCCTCGGGTCTGAATGGTGTCCCGCCAGGCATCGATGTTCCGGCCGAACCACTCCGGCAGTCCACAGGGCTCTGCGACAGCGTCCCAGAAGCTGTCGAGCGTCTCGATCGACCGCCCCCGAAGGTCAACCACCAGCTCCGACTCTGTCTTTTTGGCCATCGCAGCAGAGTAACCAACCCTCACCCAACGCGGCAGGCATCCAAAGAGACAGGCTCTAGGCGCGCGGGCGGACCACGAAGGCAGCGAGGCAATGGGGGATCACTTGAGACTGAGCAGGGCTGACTGTCAGGTGAGGAGGGCCGCCAGGGTGCCGGCTACGACGGCGGCGAGGGTGATGACCGCGGCGAAGGTGGTGGCGGCGCGGGTGAGGGCGGTGGGGTAGCTGGCGTTGTCCATGCGGGCGAGCTTGCCCGTGCCGGCGGCGGCCATCAGCGCGACGACGGTCACGAATGCGGTGGTAAGCAGGACGACGGCGACGGTCACGGCAATCTCCCGGTAAGTGGTGGGGTGTTGACGTGGTCCAAGGTCACGGAATCCGTGTTCGCCGGGGTCCGCCGGTAGGAAGATGAACACCGGCGAACACGACGGTCCTGGGGGCACGCACCGTGCACGACAAACACGACAGCCAGAATCCGGCGCTGACCGAGCTGCGGGAGAGACTGAGGGGCGGCATGGCCCACATGCGGCTGAACCAGACGGATCTCGCCACGCGTGCCGGGCTGGGACGCACGACGGTGTCGGAGGCACTCTCGCCGGTGAAGCCTGCCCCCTCGTCCGAGACGGTGGCGGCCCTGGCCCGTGCGCTGCAGCTGCCGGTCGAGGAGCTGCGGGACTTGCAGCGGAGCGCGGTCGAGGACACGTGGGGTGGGGTGCGGTCGGTGCCGGGCCGTTCGATCGGTGAGTGGGATCCGTACGACCTGGAGGTCCACCCGGCCGGTGACGCCGCCTCCGGGCCCGGAAGGTCGGGAGCCCGGACGATGCCCACGTATGTGCCGCGCGAGCATGACAGGGTACTGGCCGGGCTGGTGAAGGACGCCGCAGCCGGCCGTAGTCGGGCCGTGGTGCTGGTGGGCAGTTCATCGACGGGGAAGACGCGGGCGTGCTGGGAGGCAGTGCAGCCGCTCGCGGCGCAGGGGTGGCGGCTGTGGCATCCCTTCGACCCGACCCGCGCCCAGGACGCCCTTCAGGACCTGCCTCGTGTCTCGCCGCGGACCGTGGTGTGGTTGAACGAGGCCCAGCACTACCTCGGCGACCGCGCGGCGGGTGAGCGGATCGCGGCGGCCGTGCACCGGTTGCTGGTGACCGTGGAGTTCGGGCCGGTCCTGGTGATGGGCACGCTCTGGCCCGAGTACGCCGCCCGGTACACAGCCCTGCCCGCGTCGGGTGAGCAGGATCCGCACAGCCGGGTACGGGAGTTGCTGGCCGGTCGCGTGCTGACGATTCCCGAGTCGTTCGACGCTCGGGCGTTGGCTGCCGCGGCTGCTCTTGCCGAGGGCGGGGACCGGCTTCTGGCCGACGCCCTCGGCCGTGCCGGCGCCGAGGGGCGGGTCACTCAGGACCTCGCCGGTGTCCCCGAACTCCTCAACCGCTACCGGCACGCGACCCCGGCCGCCGCAGCGGTACTGGAAGTGGCGATGGACGCCCGCCGCCTCGGTGTCGGCATCCACCTCCCCCAAGCCTTCCTCACCGACGCCGCCGCCGACTACCTCACCGACACCGACTACGACCAGCTCACCGACGACTGGGCCGAGCAGGCTTTCGCCGAACTCGCCGCCCTGGTCCACGGAAAACAGGCCCCCCTGCGCCGCACCACCCCCCGCACCCGGCGACGTCCTCCCGCCCCGTCCCCAGCCATTCACAGCCCGGCCCCATCGATCACCAGACCGGTGTTCCGACTCGCCGACTACCTCGAACAGCACGGCCGCACCAGCCGCAGGCAACTGTGCCCGCCCGCGTCGTTCTGGCACGCCGCCCACACCCACCTCACCGACCCCGACAACCTCGGCAACCTCGCGAGTGAGGCTGGAAAGCGGCACCGCCTGCAGTGGGCCCACTCGCTCCGCCACCGCGCCGCCGACCGCGGCGACACCACCGTCCCGGACTACCTGGCCCGGAACCTGGAGGAGGCCCGGAACCTGGAGGAGGCCGGGAATCGGGAGGAGGCCGAGGCCCTGGCCCTGCAGGCTGCCGACCGCGGCGACACCACCGTGGTGCATCGCCTGGCCGAGATGCGGGAGGAGGCCGGGGACCGGGAGGGCGCCGAAGTTTTACTCCGGCACGCTCTCGACCACGGCAGCACCGACGCCCTGTATCGCCTGGTCGAGATGCGGGAGGAGGCCGGAGACCGGGACAGCGCCGAAGCCCTGGCCTGGCAGGCTCTCAACCACGGCCGCACCGCCGCCCTGTTCCGCCTGACCGAGATGCGGGAAGAGGCCGAGGACCGGGAGGGTGCCGAAGCCTTGGCCCTGCAAGCCGCCGACCACGGCGACACCAAATTCTTGTTCCGCCTGGCCTGGATGCGGGAGCGGGTCGGGGACCGGAAGGGTGCCGAAGTAGCGCTCCGGCAGGCTCTCGACCACGGCAGCACCGCCGCCCTGTTCCGCCTGGCTGAGATGCGGGAGGAGGCCGGGGACCGGGAGGGTGCTGAAGCCCTGCTCCGGCAGGCCGCCGACCACGGCCGCACCGACGCCCTGCATCGCCTGGCTGAGATGCGGGAGGAGGCCGGGGACCGGGACAGTGCCGAAGCCCTGGCCCGGCAGGCCGCCGACCACGGCAGCACCGCCGCCCTGCATCGCCTGGCTGAGATGCGGGAGGAGGCCGGGGACCGGGAGGGTGCTGAAGCCCTGCTCCGGCAGGCCGCCGACCACGGCCGCACCGACGCCCTGCATCGCCTGGCTGAGATGCGGGAGGAGGCCGGGGACCGGGACAGTGCCGAAGCCCTGGCCCGGCAGGCCGCCGACCACGGCAGCACCGCCGCCCTGCATCGCCTGGCTGAGATGCGGGAGGAGGCCGGGGACCGGGAGGGTGCTGAAGCCCTGCTCCGGCAGGCCGCCGACCACGGCCGCACCGACGCCCTGTTCCGCCTGGCTGAGATGCGGGAGGAGGCCGGGGACCGGGAGGGTGCTGAAGCCCTGGCCCGGCAGGCCGCCGACCACGGCCGCACCGACGCCCTGTTCCGCCTGGCTGAGATGCGGGAGGAGGCCGGGGACCGGGAGGGTGCTGAAGCCCTGGCCCGGCAGGCCGCCGACCACGGCGACACCGACGCCCTGTTCCGCCTGGCTGAGATGCGGGAGGAGGCCGGGGACCGGGACAGCGCCGAAGCCCTGCTCCGGCAGGCCGCCGACCACGGCCGCACCGACGCCCTGTTCCGCCTGGCCCAGATGCGGGAGCAGGCCGGGGACCGCGACGGCGCCGAAGCCCTGGCCCAGCAGGCCGCCGACCACGGCGACACCGACGCCCTGTTCCGCCTGGCCCAGATGCGGGAGCAGGCCGGAGACCGGGACGGCGCCGAAGCCCTGGCCCGACAGGCCGCCGACCACGGCGACACCGACGCCCTGTACCGCCTGACCGAGGAGCCTGGAATCTTCGCCAGGCTGTGGCCCTATGGCCTTGACCCAGATGGCACACCCACACCTCCATGGCGATGAGCGTCCGTGTCAATTCAGCTGAGTGGTGGGAGACGACGAGTCGGACAACCGGAACTTGCAGAACACAGACCGCCGACACCGACAGGTGAAACCGAGACGACCTCGGTGGGCGAGGCGCGCCCCAGAATCATCACCTCTTAAGAGGTGATGATTCTGGGGCGCGGGCCGATACGCCCGCATCCCCGACTCGCAGGTGGTGTTCAGGGAGTCGGCGCGACCGCAAGCACTGACCGGATGGGCGGGCCCACCACAGGGTCACCCGGGGCGGCCGGTCGGGGGACGAAGCTGGTGCCGCGCCCCTTGGACATGTGCACCAAGACCTCACGGGCGGCCGCGCAGTCGCCGGCCGCGCGGTGTCCGCCGCCCAGGGCCAGCCACCTGTGGGAGCCGAGCCACTGCGCGTATGCCTCCATGAGGCAGTACCAGGACTCCTGGGGCTCCAGGTGCAGCGGCTTCTTCCCGGCCCGCCGGACATCGCCCAGGATGACGGCCCGGTCGAACTGGGCGTTGTAGACGCAGATCACCCGGTCCTTGGTGACCTTCCTCAGGCGCGGTAGAACCTTCTCGAAGGGTCGGGCTCCGGCCACGTCCTCGTCACTCAGACCGTGCACGTACCGGGCCCTGTCGCAGATCGGCTCCGTGGGCTTCACCAAAGTGTCCTGGAGCACCTTGCCGGTAGCGGCGTCGATGACGGCCAGCTCGATCGTCTGCCCGTACAGGTCGGTGGTCTCGGTATCCACGATCACGGCCACGTCGGGCTCCAGCAGCCTGCGCGCCTGCCGGGTGATCCGACCCCAGGTGGGGCACAGGGTGATCTCGTCGGCGTACGAGCCGACGACCGGATCCGCTCCCAGCTCCCCCCGGACGGTCTCCTTCGTCGGGATCCCCTCCACCCGCTCCCAGTCCAGCTCCCACACGCCGGAATACGGGCTGTGCCACGCCCACACCGTCGTGGCGTGCCGGTCGGCCAGCTGCTGGGCGAAGGCCTTGACCGCGTCCGCGCGGGTGGGGGCGAGCTTGGCGTACTCGCGCAACGGCGACGGCACACCCTTGCCGAGACCGCGTGCGGCCTCCCAGTCCACGCCGGGCATCTCCCGAAGGTCACGGACATCGCCGAGTCGGTAGAGCACCACGGTGACGGTGCGGGACCGGCCGACTTCCCACTCGTAGGTGTCGGCGGGCTCGATCCACCCGGCCGCCTCCACGTACCGCCAGTCGGTGGGCCTGATCTCCAGGATGTCGGCTGCGGCCTGCGCGGTGACGTGCTGCTCGTTCTCGGCCTCTGCGGCGAGCGTGTCCAGGTCGGTGATCCGGTACCGGTCGCCGGGGCCGACCGTGATGCGGCCCTCTCGCGCCATCCGCACAAGGTCACGCCAGTGCCAGCCGATCCGCTCGACCGCCGCGTCCCGGGTCAGGCTCACCTCGACCCATGCCATCCGCGCGGCGACGATGGAAGCGACCAGGTCGACGTCGAGCTCGCGCGCGGCCGCCGTCGAATACAGCGGCCATCCCTTGTAGGAGTCGACGGCGACCAGATGTTCCCGGGCGACGAGCTCCTCGACGTCGGCGGCCGTCACCGGCTGGCCGGTGGTGTGGGCGAGCACGCCGGCCAGGCGACGGGCGCCCAGGGCCTCCGGCCAACTCGGCTCCTGCGAACTCGGCGCCTGCGGGATCGTCTGCGGCGCGGCCGCCGTCTCGGTGAGGGTGTCCGTCATCAGTGCGCCTCCATGGTCTGCGGATCGGTGGGATCGGCGGGCAACACGGTGCGCTGCCCGGTGGGCCAGATGAGCTTGAGGAAGTTCATACGGCCGCCCCAGCCGCTGATGTCGACGTGGGCGTTCGTCACCTCGAACGGGGCCTGACCGGGCAGGTCGATCCGGGCTGAGGCGGTGGGCCAGGGGATTCCGTCACGGTCGGGGGCGATGTAGCCGCTGAATGCCTCCTCGTCCGCGTAGCCGTTCCACGCGGGTGCCGTGTGCAGCTCGGGACCGTGCACCGTGACGGTGCTGCCGTTGGCGAAGGTCACGGTCGCGGGCAGCCGCGGCGTGTTGGGCTCGGAGGGGGGTGGGGGAATCCGGTCGTGGTTGCGCAGCCATTGCTCGGCGGCCGTCTGGAGGAAGAGGGGGCTGGTCTCGGTGCCGCCGACGGACGGCGGGAAGTCTTCGTGTCGGCGGCGCCAGTTGGCGACGGCGGCCCGGCCCACCCGGGCGAGCTGGGCGATCTGGGAGAGGTTCACGGTGGTCTCGGTCATGTGGACGCCGTTCGGGTCGGTGGGGTGGACAGGGGGCTGGGGCCGGTGGTCGCGGGGGCCTTCGCCGACCCCCGGACCCCCGCTCCCCCCGGCACCGCCCGGCGCGGTCGGGTCGAGTCGGGTACTGCCCGTTCGCGCCGGACGGCACCGGGGCCTGGATACTCCGTGCCGCTGAAGGGGTGGCGAGGGTCAGGAGAACCGGGCGCGGGCGACGACGGCCGTCAGCTGCCCGGCCTCGGCGGCCGCGCCGATCGCGTGCGGATCGGTGGATGCGACGGGACCGCACAGCAGGGTGTGCCCCGCGACGTCGAGCAGGTCCCACCAGTCGCGCGGCGCCTTTGCCTCACCACGCCACAGCCGGATGTCGTCCCAGCCCCCGGCGTCGGTGTGCGCGAGCTCCTCCAGCACCTGGGCGCCGATGCGGGCGCGGACACGCCAGTTGACGTCCAGCTCGGGGAAGGCATCCACCCGGCCGTTCCACGGCGACCACCCGCACCGGGTACGCAGGTCCTCAAGGCCTGCCCGCTCGGCACAGGGCTCAAGGGCGATCAGCGGCAACGGCCGTCCGTCCGGCAGTTCCACGTACCCTGGGTGCAGCGTGTAGTCCCCGCCCGCCCAGCCCTTGGAGTCGGCGAACTCGTTGAACAGGACGATGTCCGCGTACTTGTCGACCTCCTCGGCGCCCTCCTCCGGGTCCGAGCCGAGGTCTTGGGGGTGGAGGTCGACCACCTGGATCATGTCGGCGATCTCCTCAGGGCTCGCCCCGCCCAGGGCCCAGTGATCGAGCGCGTCCTCCAGCAACTCCGAGGCCTGCGGATCCGCCATCGCCTCGACCGCGGCGAGCGCCGCGTCACCCTGGCGCTCGGCGGTCGCCGCCCGCGCGAGCAGTGCCCATGCGCGGGTCGTCTCGGACGCGAACGAGCCGACAGAGGGCAGGATCCCGAAGGGGGTGCCCGCGAGCGCCGCCAGGGTCGCCCTGTTCTCCAGGAGGCGCATCTGCTGGGCCAATGACGTCTGGCAGGGCCTGCACGCGGTACGGCAGGCGGCCACCAGACGGGCGGCGAGCTCAAGGTTCAGCGGCCGCCCCCCGCCGTGCGGGACGGACATCAGGACGCCCATGTCGGGCAGCGGTGTGTGCTCGTGTGCGGTGCCGGCGGCCGCGGAGGCGTATCCGGCGCCGGTACGTCGAGCCTTGGCCCGTGCGCGCTGCTTCTTTCCGTGCTTCTTGACCACGAGATCTCCCCGATGGCGTACAGCGGTTACCCATGACCCGATGCACGCAGCAGGAAGTATGACTGTGCGGACATACGGAAGACGTTCGTCGACGAACTGGCGTCGCTCTCGCACTGATGCGCTGGGACACCGTCCTGGCACCTTCGCCTCAAAGCACCCCAAGTCATGGGCTGAGGCTGGCTTGGGCCCGTGCGGGGCCTGCCCTCAGGCTAGTACCCGGTACCGACTCGATGCCAGAGAACACGTGGTCGACTGCGGGTGCGGAGCAGACTGCGGCCGCCGACGGGAAAGCCGTCTCACGCATGTCACTCCTCCTCTGCCACCCCTTGCATGCAGTTCTGCTCGTTCACAGGAGAGGCGTGGTGAAGGTCGAAAGGACCGCCACGCTCCGACAGCACGGTCGGATGGGTTGTCACGGCCAGGACCTGAGCGCGGAATGCGGGGCCGCTGCCGTACCTGCGTGACTCAACTCCTTCAGGATTGGTTGCCCATTCCTCGAAGTGCTGCGCGATGGCATCCAGGAGGGCCGAGTCCGCGGGGGAGACTGTGGCTGGCGCTTCCGCTGCCCGCAGGACGCCAACGATGGTGCACGCAGTCGGGACAGCGATCCAGGTGCCGGCCTTGCCCTCCTCTTGGCTGGTCCGCAGCCGGGCAAGGGTGGAGTCCAGCGGATCCTTCTGCCACGACTCCGAGGACACGAGCCCGGGTTCCTCAGTCAGCCAGGTGAACAGCACGCCGCACTCGTAGGCGTTCAGATCGACTGCACTGCCGGCGAACAGGTGATGAAAGATGCGCAGCAGCACATCACGCCGCCGCGGCTTGTGGCGCCGCTCGTAGAGGCAGTGCTGACAGAGCCAGCCCATCGGTACATGGAGTCGGCTGTCCTTGGGATCCCGGGTTCGACCAACGAGATCGCCGGACTTGATCGGGTCGGCGCACAGGCCACAGGAGCCATCCGTGCTGGCCTGCTTGACCGTACGGGGGACAGGAAGCTGTCCGATCCCCTCCGGGCGCTGGACTCGGGGGCGGTGAACAGGCGGCTTATTGGAGGAAGGGTCGTTGAGCCACACCCGCAGGGTGTGCAGGCACTCCCTCAGGTCATCGTCGTCCGCGGCCTGCAAGACCTTGACGCCGGTGGACTTGGCAAGCTTGCTCTGAACTTTCTCGGCCGGCCTTCCGGTGGCCGCCGCGACGCCGCTGATGCCGGCTTCGACGGTTCTCCGCAGTGCGGGGCCGTGCAGGACGTCGATTTCCTCGTTCGATGGAAAGTTGATCGCAGCCATGTCCAGGGTTGCAGTTTCGAACATCATGACGCTGAACTCCCCGCGATTGAAGCCGTCCTTCGCCACAATGACGGCTCACCGAGTACCGGCTGGCTAACGTCACCTGTTTGGGTCAGCGTGATCGCGAACACGGGGGATACGGGCAAGCCGGTTGACGCCCATCGGAAAGGCCAGGGAAGCGTCTGACAGCGGGGTCGGTGCCCTCAGGCGCTTCGGCCCGGTGACCGCTTCGTGGTCTTCTTCGCCGGCTTCGCTGCCGCGGTCTTTCCGGCGGGGGGCTTCTTCGTGGCCTTCTTGACCGGGAGGTCGTGGACGGTGGCGTCGGCGGTGTCGCCGCGGGAGGCCTTGGCGTCGTTGACGGACTTCTCCAGCATCGCCATGAGGTCAACCACCTGTGCCGAAGCCTCGGGGGCGGCCGACTCCGGTAGCGCGGGGCGTGTTCCGGCAGCCTTGGCCTCGATGACCTTCTCCAGCGCTTCCCGGTACTCGTCGCGCATCTCGCTCAGGTCGGTGCCGGTCAGGGTCTCGGCCAAGGTGACGGCCGCGCCGACCTCCCGCTCGCTCACCTCGACGTCCGGCACTGTGACCTGGGAGGCGGATCTGATCTCGTCCGGCCATCTCAAGCCGTGAAGGACCATGACGTCGTCGATCACACGGAGGAGGCCCAGGCGCTCGCGGTCCCGGAGCGCGAACTTCGCGACCGCCACCTTGCTGCTCCGCAGGAGGGCGCGACGCAGGAGCTCGTACGGTTTCGCGGCCACGCCGGTGGCGCCCAGGTAGTAGGAGGCGCCGATCTGGATGGGGTCGATGCTCTCGGCCGGCACAAAGCCGACGATCTCGATGGCCTTCGCCGTGGGGAGCGGAAGCCCGTCAAGATCAGCGTCTGTCACCTCGACGAGGGTGCCGGTCGCGGTCTCGTACCCACGCCCGATCTCGTCGGCGCTCAGCTCCTGGCCGTCGATCTCGCACACCTTGCGGTATCGGATGCGGCCCCCGTCCGCTGTGTGGATCTGGCGGAAGGAGACGGTGTGCGACTCGACAGCCGGGTATACGGCGACAGAAATCGTGACAAGTCCGAAGGTGATCGCGCCGTTCCATGTCGCCTTCACGACGCCTCCGTGGTCGAACCCGACCCCTTCTTCCAGCCTCGCACCACCTGTCCGGGGCCGGCGTGTCACGTTGGTGCACCTGGCGGAGATATTCGAACACGTGTTTCACTTGGGGGATGAAATTCCGCTTTCCCACGGATCTCGTGGATCTTCAGGAAGAGTGGCTGCGGACCTACGACGCCCTGGCCGCTCTCCCCGGTGGCGCCGGGGCAACCGCGCTCCGGCGTCGCCTGATCCTGCTGTCCTGCCGGCTGCACGCTCACCCGTACTGGTCGGCGCCGGGCAGGTCCCGGGCGGCCGGAACGGCTCTGCGCCGTCAGGCACGACGTAGAACCTGGGTCCGAGCGGCATGACCGTCGAGACCTACCTTTCGCCCCACTCCGAGGAGCCTGCCGTGACCACTCCCACCGTCTCGCACGCGAGACCGCAGCCCGCCACCTGGGCCCGCAGCCAAACCGGTCCCTGCGCGTCCTGCGGAACTGAATGTTGCCGTTACGGAGTCGGGGCCTCACCGCTCTGCTTGCCGTGTAAGGCCGCCCGTCAGGCGGCCGCCCAGGACCGCTGATGTCCGAGCTCCCACCCGACGTTCCCCGCCTGTCGACCCTGGTCATCTACCTGCGCGGGGAACTCGGCCGCGCGGAGAAGGCCCTCGCGGTGGCCGAGGAACGCGCAGCCCTGGCCGCCCGCCGGCGTCCGCCTCCAGATCCGCCCGCGTGGCTGATAGAGCGCGGGATCGGCGTCGGCCGCCTGCCCGCCCGGATCCACAAGGGGGACTGCTGGGACACCCGGAGCCGCTGTGCGCCCGCACCCCCCGAGCAGATACGGGCCTTGCTCGCCCAGGGCGTGGCACCCTGCATCCACTGCCGCCCGGACACCGCCCTGGGAGTGCTGGAATGAGCGGCTGCGCGCCAGGTGACAACATTCCCGGGCACCCGAGGGTTGTCGTCCACCCGGTCGACGGGCGTGGCGGTCGCCGCGTCCGTGTCGGCGGGCAGGACCTGGGCCGCGCCTACTCCGCCCTCGACGTCCTTGAATTCCTCCGCCGAGCCGGCCTCGATCCCGACACCGTCGACCTCCACGACGAGGACCACTTCGACTGGCGCGGCGGCGACCCAACGGTCTGGACCCCCCTCTAGGGGGCACGGCCCGACCGTCCAGTCTCGGGCCACAATCGTCCGTTCACACCATCGCCGTGGGGTGGCGCGGAAGAATGGGCGCGTGACCGAACGTATTGAGCTCGACCCGTCCGATGGCCCGTGGCTCCACACCCTGGTAAAGCGCGTGCACGCCGCCCGCAACAACGGCAACGGGGAAGAAGCCGCCCGGCTCCTGGCCTACGGCAGGGCAGAGGGCGGGGAGGCCCTGGCGCGCCTCGCAGACCAGCTTCTCGCTGCCCTCGCCGAGCGCGACACCGCATCGCTGAACGGCGAGGCGATGGCCCCCTACGGCGTCAGCGCCGCCCCAGACGATTCCCTGGTCTGCGACTTCTGTGCCGCCTCCGGCCCCAACGTGTACTACGAGGTCAACGAGTTCGGCATCAGCGGCCTCGGTGGCAGCTTCCTATCCGGGGACAGGTTCTACGCATGCCCGCGTTGCCGTGAGCTGGTCGACGCGAGTGACTGGAAGGGGTTGCGGGACTGGATCGGTCCCAGCAGTCAGGCCATGGGCCACCGCATGCTGATCGTCGGCTTCAAGAAGCACCGAAAAGGCGCGCCCGTCGAATTCGAGCCCGGCACCAACCCCGAGGCGAACCGTAGGCCGTAGGGGACCCGCGATTCACTGTCAGGGCAACCGGTGGGGCTCATGCCACGCAAGTGACAGATGCTGCTTCGGGGATCCATGGACCGTGGTTGGCATTGGGATTGATCCCGAGGCCGTCCCCCGCAGGCGCGGCATGACGTGTCCATGTTTGGTGGTGAGTACCATGGCGGGCGCTTCTGCTCGCCCCCTGTTCGTCCGACGGAGAGGAAGAGTCATGCGCAAGCCCCTGATGGTGTTAGCTGCGGCCGGGATGACGGCCATCGCTTTCGCCACGCCGGCGCAAGCCACCGTGAACACCGTGGACATGCCCTTCGGCATGGCCTACGGCAACAGCACCACTTCCGGAACGATCCACTTCACCGACGGGTACAGCGCCAGCGTGTCCGGCACCGTCCACAGGGCGAGCGGCCTCCGCCAGGTCTGCGCCCATGGGGTGAACGGCAACTGGAGAACAGAGGACAAGTGCAGCCCGTACGCGACCGCGGGCGAGCCGGACCAGACCATCCGAGGAACGATGACGCTCGATGTCCCAGGGGGCGTCCAGCGGGTCTACATCACGATGTACGACGGGAACAACGTCGAGCTGGCCAAGGAGTTCTGTACCCGCATCGGCTGTACGCGGGTCATCTGAGATCAAGGCTGAGCGCCGCCGCGAGGAAGACCTGCTCCGAGAAGAGCGGGACCTACGCGACAAGGAGTTCTGACCCCCGCACCGCCCCCGCACGCAGAGCCCGGCCGGGACCGTAGTCACCCGGCCGGGCTCTGTCATGCCGCCTTCGCCCCGTACGGCAGCGGACACGACGTGGGCCCCGGAAGACGGGTCGCTGGCTGCCTGCTAGCTGAGCAAGTCGAGGGCGGCACGCGGATGCAAGCTGCCATCCGTCCCGGCTTGGAGGCGAACCGGCGGGCCACCTTCGCAGAGTGGGCCGAGTCGCGCTTTCAGCGGTTCCTTGAACATGGGCCGGAGCCGGACGGGTGGCAGAAGCGAAGTGACGGCGCCTGGCAGCTTTGGGCCCGGGGCGTCCAGCTGCCTACGTTCGACTAGGGACCCGCCCTCCTGTATGTGATCGGGACTGCCCGTCATGCGTTGTCCGCTACCGACGCTGGCGGGGGACGCGGCTACAGGCCGATGCCTTCGGTGGCGGGTGCGGATGGGGGCGCTCGCACCGGAAGGGCCGACGGGAACACTTCCCGTCGGCCATCCACGCAAGTAGCGCGGGCCAGGTCAGGCAGAGGCTTCGCCGGGGTCGGAAGCGTTCGGGGGGAGCGCCTCGCCGTCACCGCGTTCGGTCAGAGCGACGACGGCGGCGTGCTGGCTGGCCGAGAGGCCCATGGGCTGGTGCCCTTCGGACTCGGCAAGGAGGTAGAGACTGCGCTGTCCGTCGGCCCAGGCTTGCAGCCATGTGCGGGCGCGTTCGGTGTCGACGTCCAAGGCGAGGGCCACCTCGGCCCACGTCGCGCCGAGGGTGAGTGCCTGGTGGATGTCGACACCGCGGTGCTGCTCGACGGAGCGGCGCAGTGCGGTGCCCAGGGCAAGCAGGGTCAGGGCGTCGCCGGCGGTTCCGCGATCGACATCATGCGGGAAGTCGTCGGGCAGCAGATTGTTGAGGAGCCGATCGCCGTGGTGGGCGTGCTTGTCGGCAAGCCAGGTGAGGGGCACGATGGGTGGGATGTCGTCGGGGCGGCGGACGTTCGAGTCCATGAAGTGCTGGTGTCGGTCGTCGGTCATTGCCTTCTCCTAGCTTTCGGCTGCTGCGCGTTGGCGGAGGGCGGGGTTCCCGGCCCCGAGAGGACGGGGCGGTCACCCCGGGTAGGACTCCGGCGTCGCCGTCGGAGGTCCGGGGTCCTGGTTCAGCCGGCCGAGCGCCCGGCTGAGGTCCGGTACGGGATAGGGCTGACCGCCTGCGCCGGTGAGCCCCATGGCCCAGGCCCAGGCGTGGAGGTCAGTGGTCTGCGGATTGGGCGGAAGGTCTCGCAGGACGGCTGCGGTCACGGCTTCGACAGCCCAGTCTTGGGCAGCTTCGGCTTCGCTTGCCTCGACCGGGTCGTGGAGGGCTGCGCGTACAGCGCCTTCAGCGCAGGTCTCCTCGTTGCACAGCACGCGCGCCTGGACCGTGAGGCCTCCTTCGGCGTTCTCGATGAAGTCCGAATAGGCCGTATACCGGGCTGCGGCGCAGCCCAGGGACCGGCGCAGGCCCTCTCTCGTCGTGGCCTCCAGGATCTCGACGGAGCCGAGCCCGGAGCGGTCGTGGGCGGAGAGGGTCCCACGGTGGCTGTGCACGGTGGCTGTGCGGCCGTCGGGCAGTATGACGAGCACGTTCGGCATGATCACGCGCTTTGGTCGCTGACGGCGGCGCGCAGGTCTCCGACACTGAGCCGCAGGGGGTCGTTCTGCGGCGGCGACGGCTCGCTGGTCAGGTCCAGAAGATAGTCCTGCGTCACCCGGGGACGGTCCTCCAGGGCCAGGGGGCGCTTGGGGTCGGGGTGGGGCAGGACGGCGAAGGACAGAGCCTGGGCAAGGGTCTCGGGACCGGTGCCGCCGTAGCCCCAGGTGATGTCGTCGTAGGTGTAGCGGGGGTCGGTGGGCAGGATGTCGCATCGTCCGTCGGGCAGGCGGACGAAGGCGGTCATGGCGCGGGGGGTGGCCAGGATCTCGGCGCCGTCGGGGTACGCGGTGGCGGGTAGAGCACGGGGTCGTTCGACGGCGAGGGCGTCGGTGGTGGGGTTGTGCAGGACCAGCCGGCCGAACGGGTCGTACCCGGTGCGCAGGTCGTCGCGGTCCTTCTGCCAGACGTGGTCCCGCAGGGCTACGGCCCGGTGGGTGTCGCCGGCGGCCGGGCCCCACCAGGAGACCGTGGCGAGGTAGGCCTTCTCCGCGTCGCCGAGCGTGGAGATGGCGTGGAGGGAGGGGCCGGGGTCGTCGATGAGGGCGGGATCCAGGAGGTGGCGGATGCTGACGAGTTCGGGCTCCGCTGCGGCGAGGGCCTCGGTGAGGGTCGGGTCCTGGTGGGGGCCGCGGGTTGCGGTCTGCTCGGCCAGCGTGGAGGTGAGGGTGCGTACTTCGGTCAGGGCTCGGTAGACGGCGCCGGCGGACAGCTGGTCCTCGGACAGGCCGGTATAGGTGTCGAGCAGGGCCTGTTCGGCGGTACTCGGTCGACGCAAGCGACGTTCGACCAGCACCGTGCCGAGGTCCTCGGTGGTCATGCGCTGGTAGTCCTCGACCGCGACGACCGCGTCCGGGGTCAGCGCGCGCACGGCGATGGCGAGGGCCTCGGCGGTGCGGGCGGCGGGGGCGTGTCCGCCCTGGGCGAGCAGCCCGAAAGCGGGCAGGTCGGGGTGGTCGTGGCCTCCTGAGAGCAGGGCTTGGCGGTAGCCGTGCAGGCTCGTCAGGTGACGCAGTCGGGCGTCCAACTGGAGCGGGTCGAAATCGATCACGGCCGGTCGCTGTCCGGCGGCAAGGTCGGTGACCACGGCGGCGGTGTAGGTGTCGGGCGGGTAGTCCAGGTCCGGCTCGGTGCCCAGAATTCGGGCGAGGTCGGTCCGTTCCATCGGCTGCCAGATGGGATTCTCGAACTCTCCGGTCCAGGCATCCCTGCTGCCGCGGCGCAGCAGGGTATCGAGCAGACCACCGGATCCGCCGGAGTCGTCGGCGCGGGGGAAGGCGAACGAGACGTAGTCGATACTCAGTACGCGGCGAGGAAAGCCGCGGGGCCAGAAGCCGAACCACCAGGCGCTGCGGGCCTCGCCGACGGTGAGGTGCTGGGCCGCGATGGTGCGGGCCACGGTCTCGGCCCAGTTGACGATGATGCCGTGTGACTCGACGAGAGCACCGTAGAGGACGACCGTGCGTCGCGTACCTCCCACGGGGCCGCGCCAGATCCGCACGTGCACCTGCGGTTCGTCGTCGTACGAGACTCCGGGGATCGTGAGTACCGCGTCGACGTCCAGCCGCAACGGGGTGTCGGGGGCAAGTACGCGGTCCCAGTCGGGTGCGGCCGATCGACCGGTGCTCTCATCCCTGCTGGCGGCGGCCAGCTCGATGTCGGATGCCCGCCACAATCGGTTCCGTCCGGCTACGCCCATGGGCGCCGGCAACTGTCCCAGCTCCACGAGCTGATCGACGCGCTGTCGAGTCACCCCGAGGCGCTTTGCGACCTGGGGACTGGTGAGCAGCTCTTCCAGACTCATGCCGCATCCTCTCTTCTCGGCGCAAGCTCACGCCTCGCTGATTGACTGTCAGGCAACACGATGCCACTCGCACTTGCTTCAAAGCAAGTGATTACAGAAGGAGGTTGCAGCAAGACAGAGAAAGCCTCTCTGTGAAGTTCGGAAGCAAGCGAAGGATTCGCCGAGTGGCCATAAGGAAGATCGACCGGCCGCCCGAACGCGAGGAAGCAAGAACCAAATGAGGTCGGCCGGCGATCAGGGAATGAATGCACAGGATAATTACGGTTATCCTGTGGGTATGCTGACGCCGCCTCAAGATGCCCTGCAATCAGGTAATTCGACCGACATGCCGGGAGGGAAGTCGGCGCGAGGTCAGGATGTCCACGACCTCGACTTCCCGCCGATCCGCAATGGGATCGACTACCTCGTCTCCGTCGTCGACCACCTGACCGCCCAGGATGTCGGCCCCCGCTCCATCAAGTACGCGGTGCTCCACCTTCACGCCGCGACAGAGGTGCTACTCAAGGCCCGGCTTGTTCAGGAGCACTGGAGCCTGGTCTTCGACGACCCCGGCCACGCCACCGCGGACCGCTTCAAGTCTGGCGACTTCAAGAGCTGCACCGTCGAAGAAGCTGTGCGACGGCTGCGCAGTATCGCCGGAGTCACCATCACGGGTAAGGAAGAGTCCGCTCTCGCCGATCTCGGCCGGGACCGCAACGCCCTCCAGCACTACGGCCTGACCCACAACGCCCGCGCCGTCGAAGCCCGCGCGGGACGTCTGCTGGACTTTCTGGTCCGCTTCCTCGACGACATCCTTGTGCCCAACCTCGGTATAGACGAAGAGGACGATGTCGTCTTGGAAATGATGATCCACATCAAGGTCGGACTCGACGGCATCCAAACCTTCGGCGACCAGCGCCTGCGACGACTGCGCGGGACCCTGAGGGGCTACGAGGAGCGCACATTTCACTGCCCTGAGTGCAGTGAAATGACCATGGTCACGGACGGGACGTCCAGCCGCTGCCACTTCTGCGGCCTGGTGGTGCCCACTGCGGAGCAGATGATCCGCCAGTACCTGTTCGGCCACCCCGAGCCCGAGAGCATGATGGGCACCTGCCCCCGCTGCACGCAGCCCACCGCTGTGAAGTCAGTCCCTCTCGCCACCGGCGACTACGTGACCTTCTGCTTCGGCTGCCCGGGCCCCGTTCCCGGCGCCGATGCTCCTGCCGGCGCAGACGCGGAGGGCGCCGTCGCAATCCTGCCTGGGGAGGGCCGGTGAGCGACGCGATGCTCGCCCGCGCACCGCGCGCGGTCCTAGCCACTCTGCGCAGCGATCCGCGTGACCTGTGGCCCGAGCACGCCCGCAGGCTCTATGACCACCTCGTCAGCGTCTACGGCGAGGACGACCTACTACCCACCCTGGCCGCCGCGTGGATCGCCCACCAGCGGTCCGTGCACACCCAGAAGTCCTATGCCCGAGGGTTTAGGGCCTTCGAGGAGTTCGCCCGCGAGCACGGCGCTCATCCGATGCAGGTCAAGTTTGCCCTGGCGGACGCCTTCCGGCTGTGGCTGGAGCAGACCCCGACCTGGGTCCGGGTCCGCGGTGGCCAGCGCGGCGAGATGGCACGTACCGGGGCCCCGTACGCGGACGCGTCCCGGAAGAATGCCCTGTCAGCAGCGAGTTCGTTCTTTGCCTACCTGAACAAGGTCAGCGACGACGGGGTGAAGAACCCGTTCGACGCGGTCCAGCGGCCATACGTCAACCCCGACCACTCGCCGACCCCCGGCTATACCGAAGCCGAGTGGGCCCGGTTCGTGGCCATCGCCCGCGACGAGCACCGGGTAGCGGCATACCGCAAACGCGCCTACGCCCTACTGCTCATCCTCTACACCTGCTGCCTGCGCATCGACTCCCTGCTCAACGCCCGCGTGGAAGATCTCGGCTACGACAAGGGGCACCGTGTGCTGCTCCTGGAGAAGGTCAAGGGAGGCGGCCGCAAGAAGAAGCCGATCCCTCCCGTGGCCTGGGACGCCCTCCAGGACTACCTCGACGGCCGAACGACCGGCTGGCTGTTCTGCACAGCATCTGGCGCCCAGCTCGACGAACCAGCCGTGTGGCGTCTCCTCCAGTCCCTGGCCAAGCGCGCCGGGCTCCCGCTGCGCGGCCCGCACGGCGTGAAAGGTGACGCCGTCACCCACGCCCTAGCGAAGCCGGACGCCCGGCCGGACAAGGTCCAGCAGTGGGCCGACCACAAGGACTCCCGCACCACCCAGCTCTACAACCGGCGCAGGGAACTCCTTGACGACAGCCCCGGCTACAGTCTGGCCGCCGATGTCGCCAGCGCGTTGACTTATGACGCCTGACGCCAGGTCAGGCGTACCGAGGATGGATCGCCAGCTCAGTCCGTACACCGATCTTGGTCTCCATCAAACTGTCACAGGCAGCAACTAGTGTCGCCACCATGTTGAGCTCCGGCACCGTCCAGACCTACCTCATAGCGATGGACGGACACGACGCCGTCAAGATCGGTCGGACCAACCAACCTCCATTACAGCGGCTTGCAGCCCTGCAAACCGGAAACCCCAGCCGCCTGGAAGTCGTACTCACCGTGGACGGCGATTGGGAGGGGACGCTGCACCATGCGCTCCGCGAGTCCCGGCTGTCAGGCGAATGGTTCTGGCTTCCCGACCCCGACAGGTTCCAAGTGATCGCTCTGATACTTGCCTGGGCTGAAGCCCCCGAGCCAAAGAGATGGCCTACGGAGTTCACCTACGGCGGTTGGAACTGGGAATGGGCAACCGAGCTCGTGGATGAGGGCTGGAACCCTAACTGGCTCCAAGACCCCGCCGTGACGGGGTTCTGACCAGCGACTCGCCTCAGCCAAGCACGACCGCGGCCTGCCGGTCATCGACGCGATCTGCGGCAGCACCCGATTCATGGCCGAGATGATGTCCACGAGCGGCCGCAC
This sequence comes from Streptomyces sp. Isolate_45, assembly GCF_024721315.2. GTDB lineage: Bacteria > Actinomycetota > Actinomycetes > Streptomycetales > Streptomycetaceae > Streptomyces. The sequence goes on along the minus strand of NZ_JANFAK020000008.1, from coordinate 50,836 downwards.
CGAGGGGTGGCTGTTCTGCACGTCCACCGGGGCCCAGCTCGACGAACCGGCCGTCTGGCGGCTGTGCGCCGCGCTCGCCCCGCGCGCGGGCCTGCCCGTACGCGGCCCGCACGGCGCCAAGGGCGACGGCATCACCCACGCCCTGACCAAGCCGGACGCTCGCCCGGACAAGGTGCAGAGCTGGGCCGACCACAAGGATTCGCGCACCACCCAGCGCTACAACAAGCGCAGGCAACTCCTCGACGACAGCCCCGGCTACGGCCTCGGCGCCGATCTCGCCAGCGCGCTGGCGCCCCAGGCCGACTGAGAACCGCCACAGCGTCCCCAGGGGCCTTGAGCTGGAACACACTCAGCTCAAGGCCCCTTTTCGCGCGGCGCACAGATCGCTCAACTCGCTCTGCGGGGGCGCCCGTTCACTCGTTCGTGCAGAATTCTAGCCAGATTCTCCCCGGGTCTGGACGGGCTGACCCCGGTTCCGGCATGCTCCTCCCATGCAGAACCAAAGTAAGAACCGGGCAAGAATTCACCGGAGGCCTTCGTGAAGATCACCATCGAAGGTGCCTCCCCGGACTTCGAGCGGAAGCTGCTCGAACTGCTCGCCGAGCACCGCGAGGAACTGGCGGTCACGACCGACACCGCGTGGAACGTCGAGCGCGCCGTCCAGTTCCTCGCCTCACTGCCAGCCAACGCGCTCACCTTCGCCCGGCTCGTCGTTGAGGCCGAGGGCGACAAGAGCGCCGAGAAGCTGCGCGAGCACTTCGACGGCAAGCTCCGTGGCCCGACCATCGCCCTGTCGCGTGCCCTCGGCCGCGGAGAGCGCCGGAAGTGGTGGCCCGCAGGGCTCGACGCCCCGATCTACCCGCACTACGACCCCAACCACACCAGCTGGGAGAAGGCCATCGCCTACCGGATGACCTCGGAGAACGTGGCCGTCTTCCGCGACGCCTTCCACAGCATCTTCAACCCCAAGTAGAGGAGAACGGCCCATGTCACACCCGCAGTTACTCACCCCCGAGCGTCACCTCGTCTCCGCGAAGCGAGGCCTCGGCCTGCCGGTCATCGTCGCCATCTGCGGCTCCACCCGCTTCATGAACGCGATGACCGAGGCGGACCTCCAGGAGACCGCCGCCGGCCGGATCGTCGTCCGCCCGGGCTGCGACATGAAGCAGCCGCACGCGCTGTGGGGCGACTCGGCGGACGCGGAGGACCTCAAGCGCCGGCTCGACGAGCTGCACCGGGCCAAGATCCGGCTGGCCGACGAGATCCTCGTGGTAGGTGACTACGTCGGGGAGTCCACCACCTCCGAGATCCGCTACGCGCGGGCCCTGGGCAAGTGGGTGCGCTTCACCCACCCCTCCGTGGACCCCGACCAGGACCCCGGACTGCCGGTCGTGGCCCACCCGCTGCGCTTCCTCGACACCACCGTCGACACCACCGTGTCGGCCGTCGAGCCGGTGCCGGGCCTGCGGGTGTACGAACTCCCGGCGGAGTTCCGTGCCGAGGGCGACGGCGTCACCCACCCGTGGCAGCTGGGACACCACGACGGCCGGGCCATGGTCGCTTTCCCCACCGAGGACGACGCCCTGCGCGCCGCCCGCGAAGTGGCCGACCTGGCCGACTGGACCCTGCCGGGCGCCGAGCTGAAGGCCTCCACGGCCTTCGACCCGGAGGAGTACCTCCAGCGGATGTACGAGCGGACGAACGCTGTGCTGATCCGCCCGGCGGCCAAGGGAGCGGCACTGTGACACTCCACGACCCGATGGTCACCGCCGACGACCTGTGGCGCCGGCTGGCCGCGCATCAGCCCGCCGTCGCGGCCGCGCTCGCCCTGAAGGTGCGGAACCTGCCCGGAGACTGGCCGCTGCGCGAACTCGGCGTCAGCCGCCCCGAGGCCGCGCTCACGCTGCCGTCTTCCGACCCGGAGCACCGGGTGGAGATCGAGCCGTGCGACACCGCCGACTGGGAGAACTGCCTCACCTGCGGGGAAGCCGTCGACGACTTCTGTCGCTACCACCGCGGCTACATGGCCGGGTACGACGCGTTGCACCGGCCCCTGTTGGACGCGGTCACGCTCGACCGTGACGTCCCGGTACGGGTGGCTCTCCAGCGCCTGACCGACGACGACAACGCCACGTACGACGGTGAAGCGGCCCCGCCCGCCGACCAGACGTCCAAGGAAGTGCAGGGATGACACGCCAGATCAGCACGCCCGAACCCGACGACGCGCTCACCGCTGCCGCGCGGGCTCTGCTCCTGGCCTCCCACCCGGCCGCGCGGTTCGACCGCACGCGCAAGGTGGCCGTCGCCGGATTCCTGTGCTCCCCCGGCGCACCCGGCCACGGGCAGGTCCGCGTAAGCCATCGCACCCCGTTCCCCAGCGTGTTGAACGGCCTCACGTTCGCCGACGCCGAGGCCGAGGAGTACGTCCTCGTGTCCGCCTACGCGGACCTCCTGCGGGAACACGGCTGGTCGGTCCTCGAACTGGGCTCCACCCGGCCCGGGCTCCTCCTCTCCCCGCCCGGGTGCCCGGCCTGCTCGGGCCCGACGGAGCCGTTCCAGGTGGAGGGCGAGACCGTCTGGCGCTGCCCGTCCTGCCAGCGCCGGACCTACGGCACGGCCGATCCGGACCGTGACGCCGACCTCCCGTCCTACACCGAGACGGACGCCGACGGCGGCGTCACCATCTACCACGGCACCGGGGAGGTCGACATCGAAGCGACCGCCGAATGGGCCGCCCAGGACGACCCCGAGGACGTCGACCTCGGCCTGGAGACGGCGACAACGCGCTTCCTGGTCATCCCGGCTCTCGACCTCGTCCCCGGCACGCTGCTGGTCGCGGTCGGCCCCGGGGCCTCGGGCAAGTCGACGTACGCCCAGACGGCGGCGGTCGACGCCGTGGTCTGCCTCGACTCCCTGAGGCGTGAGATCGGCGGCGACGCCGGCGACCAGTCCGTCACCCCGGCCGCCGTGGAACGGCAGAATGCCCTCCTGGAGCAGCACCTGAACGCCGGGACGACGGTCTTCCTGGACTCCACAAACGTGGAGCCCCACGTGCGGTCCGGACTGGTGGAGCGGGCCCGCCGGCTCGGGCGCCCCGTCGTCGCCCTGCTCTTCCTGCCTCACCTCGACATCTGCCTGGCTCGCAACGCGCTGCGGTCGGCCGACCGGCGCGTCCCCGAGGACACGTTGCGCTGGCAGCACGGCCTCGCGCGAGTGGCCACCCCGGACGTCCTGCTCGGAGAGGGCTTCACCTCCGTGCACCACATCGAACCCGTCCCGACAGGAGTCACCACGTCCACCGACGACGTCCTTGCCCCCGAGCGGATCGCGGATGCCGTCGCCGTACTGCGCAAGGCGCAGGAGGGCGACGAGGAGGCACACGAGGACCTCGGCAACTACTTCCCCCACTACGAGGGGCTGGTGATGCAGACCGATCACGTCCTCTACCTCGGGCTCGCCGCCCGCGCCGGTCTGGAGGCCACGCACCTCCTGATCATGCACATCGAGGCCGACACGTGGGGGGCGTCGGTGGACACCTACACCTCCGACCTCGGGATGCCGCTCGCGTCCGTGAACCTCGGGGACTACACCAGCAGGACCGAGGCGGTCCGGGAGACCGTGCGCGCGGCGACGGACAACGGCTGGGTGCTCGCCCCCGAGCACGAGTGGGTCGACTTCGACTGCGGCGGCGGGGAGATCCACATCCCGATCCACGCGCGGCCTGTCCTCGGGTGAGCCCGGCCACCGACGTACCGCGCCTGGACCGGGCGGCGACGTACGCGGAGACCACTCACCGGATCTACGGCGACCGGCGGGCCGCCCCGCCGGCGCGGGAGCTCCTGCTCGCCGTGGCGTATGCCCTCTTCATCGCCCCGGACGAGCCCGGGCGGGTGCTGAGCATCGCCGCACGGGCCCTGGGCCGGAGTTCGGGAACGGGTCGCCCTCGGTTCGACGCCTTGGTCGCCGACGACGCGCCCCGCTACGAGCCGCCCGACGCGGCGGGCGACTGGGGCCCGGGGCAGGCTCCGGGCTGCGAGGCTCCGCGCCTGCGCCCGTACGTCTACCGGCCCCACATCACCGTCACCGGGCCCGAAGAGAACGCGGTGCCGCTGTGGCCTCGTGACTCGCCCTCCCCGGTCTATGCCGCCGCCGCGCGGTTCAGCCCGCCGCCAGCCGACTTCCGCAACGCGCAGGGGGTGTGCGGGGCCGACTCCCACCACAAGGTGCTGGAGCTGGACCCGCGCACCGGCTGGACGACCGCACGGTGGTTCTGCCGGCGGCACGTCGAGCACGCCGAACGGGTCGCGGAGCAGGTCCGCGAGCAGAACGCGGCCGCGCCCGAACCGATCCCGAACCACGGCGGGCTGCTGCCCGCGTACTTCAAGGCGCCGTGGGAAGCGGTGTATCGCCACTACGCCCCGGCCCACTGGGATCCGCCGTCCTACGGGTTGTCGGCCGACGACTGGCCTGACCCGGGCAACCCGCCGCCGGCGCGAGCCCTGCGCCGCCTCCGCTCCGTCTGATCCGTTTTGTCTGGCCAGAAAGGCCACCATCCGAGTCGGGACCACCCCGGCCCGTACGAGAGGAGCCCCCATGGGCACATACGAGGAAGACGTCGCCATCGCGCTGCGGGAGCGGCGGGCGTCCACCTGCACCTGCGGCGCGAGCAATCCACCGCACTACGACGCTTGTCACGACTGCGGTGAGCCGCTGGTGACGTGTGCGACCTGCGGCACCGTCAGCCCGCAGCGGTACGGCGGCTGCACCGAGTGCGGCTGCGACACCGCCGCCGAGTCGCTGGGTGACCACGAGGAGGGCTACGAGCTCACGCACGCGGAGTTCGTGAACCTCCAGGTCGGCCCGCGCCGGATCGGCGGCCACTACCGCGTCGGCGCCAACGGGGAGGCCTACGAGGTCCTCGACATCGAGCGGGACCGCCCGCCGGGGTCGTGGCCGTCGTGGCAGATCACCGTCCGGTGGCAGGGCGACGGTCGCGAGACCACCCACTGCACGCGCTGGGACGACCGGCGCGACACCGTGGTCGAGCCGACCTGAGGCTCCCTCCCGAGGTCCCCGCAGCAGTAACGCGCACGGCGGCCCCGCCGGAGGGTTCCGAGGGGGCCGCGGTGCGATGGCGGCCCTGTTCTCGTATAGCTACGGTCAGGTGGTATCTAGCGCTGCGGACCGTCCCAAGCCTCGTTCCTCTTAGCTTGCAAGGCGGTCTATCCCGCTGGATCGCCCGGCACTGGGTATCGGGACCGGTCCGGTTCGACGCCGACCCCTACCTCCATACGCTTCAGCGGAGGATCCTGAAAACATGAATGCCGCGCTTACGAGCCTCATTGCCGTCTTCGCGACGCTGGCTGGCTCCACCCTCACCTTCGTGTTCCAACGAGGCATGGCCCGGCAGGCCGAACGGTTCACCCGAAACCAACAGCTCTGGCACGAACGGGTAGCCGCTTACAGCGCCTTCGCAGCGGCTCTCACCGACTTCCGCCGGAGTCAGAACGACCGCTGGCATTTGGAACAAGCCGATCCGAACAGCCCTCAATTCATCAGCGCTCGTGAAGCCTCCTACCAGCGGCGGGCGGAAGCTACAGCGGCGCTATGCCGAGTCCGCCTCATCTGTGGTGATTCCGACCTGGGCCAGTTAGCGCAGGAGGCTCTAGACGCCACAACCGAAATCCATGTGGCGCACGATGAGCAAGACCGCGCGGGACGAGGAGAGAAGGCCCGCCTTGGACTTGACCGGTTCCTTTCCGACGCCTCGCCGCATGTTCACTGACCACCACACAGCGCTACACGCCACCTGACCGTAGCTATACGAGAACAGGGCCATGGCGGGAGGTTCTACTCGTCACTGTCCTCGCTGCCGCGGCGGTCAGCGGGCGCTGTTTCCTGCGTGAAGGCGGTCTTGCAGTCGCCGCAAAGAATCTTGCGGCTGTCGAGCGTGCGTGGCGAGACCCGAATGACTGTGGGCGGGTCGCAGGCGCAGATCGCCTTGGTGTAGTTGCGGTCCTCCTTGTCCGCGCGGGGTGGCGGTACCTCGCCCTCCCCAGTCGCGTTGCCGCTGGCGGCGGCGGTGTCTCGCTTCTTGCGGGATCGAGAGGTGGGGATGGCGAGCGGGTCAGGCCTGCGGGTGGCCTTGATTGCCGCGTCCAGGGCGGCGATGTGGTCGGCGTACACCTTCTTGGCCTCCTCGCCAAGGTCCGTGAACGCGTATCCGTACTTCTTCCTGTCGTTGGGTTCGACCCCTTCGCGCTGCACGAGCCCCAGCTCGGCGGCCGCCTTCTTGAAATGCTTGTTGTGGTACTGACTGACCGAGCAGTCGTCGATCTCGCGGGTGAGGCACAGCCCGTGGGCGGCTTCGTGCACCAGGCTGCCGATGACTTTGGCGGCTCCTCCGGAGAGTGCTTCGGCGGTGACGAACACCTCGTGGTGGCGATCCTCCCCTTCGCGGGCAGCCCACTTGCTTCTCCAGAAGTGCGCGAGCTTGACTGAGCTCTCGCGGCCCCCGGTTGCCATGGTGATGATCGCTTCCGGTACATCGGGATGCCGCTCACGTACCGCGTTCCACGCGTGCACGAGAGCGGTGGTGACGGCGACTCCGAGCTCACCGATGGAGTCGAGCGGCAGGTCGGGAGCGGCCTGCAACGGAGCTGCGGGCGCGGGGACTTCGGCTACTGCGGCCTGTGCGGACATGACGACAGCCTAGAGGATCTCACCTCTTAAGAGGTGAGATCCGGGGTATGTTGAGGGTGAACCAGGGACGCCGCAACCCCGGCCGGCGCCTCTTCGCATACCGTGCCCGGCCGGCCGAAAGCGACGAGGCCCCGCCGGACCGTCGCGGCACTCCTGGCAGACTGATCCCCAAGATCATGAACATGGAAGGAATGATCTGATGGCTTCATTGCGCGCCTACCTCGCCAGCTACGCGGAGGGCGAAATCGCCCGGGCGGAGATGATCGAGACTGTCGCGGCATGGCCGCTGGAGGAGACCGCCTTCGATCCCGCCCACACCCTGCCGACCCACCAGGACAACACCTCGGACGTGCTGGCGACTGCACTCCTCAACGGCCAGATCACCGAGGCCGACTACCAGGAAATCACCCGGCGTCGGCAGCAGCCCTGACGACGCCGAGGCGGAGGGGGGAGGCCTGATGGACGTTCTGAAGCCGGAGTACCGAGGTGTCTACCAGCACCTGCAAGACCGTTTCACCCAGGGCGACCTGGCCACCGGCCCGTCGGACACCTACGGGCGGCATCAGGTCGGCGGCTCGTGGACCTTGGATCGCCTGCGGTTCCACCGGGTCATCCTGGAAGAGGCCAAGGACAAATGCGCGGGCCTGCCTCGCGGCGCCAAGGCGGTGCTACTGACGTCGGGACCGCCGGGTGCCGGCAAGGGGCAGGCGCAGACCCTGCTGCGCGCACGACAGGGCGACGGTACCGAGCTCGGTCAGGCCTTGGCCCAGGCGCATGGGGTGGACCCTGCCGAGTACGTAGTCCTGGACCCCGACAATTTCAAGGAAGCGATCCTCCGCCACGGGGGCGCTCCCACCCTGCCTGCGGAAGCCTATGTCCTGCCGGGGGGCCTGCGGCTGGCGCCCGCCGAGCTGGCTCCTCTGGTCCATCGTGAGAGCTCCTTCCTCCGCGACGCCTTCGAAAGCTGGGCTCGGTCGGAGGGCTTCAATTTGCTGTACGACGGCGTGATGGCGGACTTCGACTGGACTGCGTCCATGCTCGGCAATCTGGCGCGCGAGGGCTACACGGACCGCGTGGTGATGAGCGTGGAGGTACCGATGCGAACCTCCCTGGAACAGAACGCCTTGCGCTGGGAGCTGGGGCGTACGCGCTTCGACGAGGGCACCGACAGCTACGGGGGCCGTATGGCCCCCGAGCCTCTCATTCGCGCTCTGTACCCACCGGACCAACCCGATTCCGCGTTCTCGGTGGCCCGCACCAATGCCGAACGACTGCACTCCGAAGGGCTGCTGACCGGCCTCATCGAGATCGACCGCGGGGCCTGGGCAGGGACGCCCCAGCCGGGCCCGCACGCTCCGGCCATGCAGCACCGCAGCGTAGAGGGCGACATGAGCATCAGCAGCACTTCCGCTCCGGCGCCCCGGCCGTCGGCTTCGGCCGCACGGCTGAGGTCCACAGGCGTGCGCAAGCCCCCCGCCGGCGGTTCACCCCGCAAGCGGCAGGACAACACCGAGCAGCCGTCGCATCTACGTCGCAAGGGCATCGACCCGGGGCGCCGTCGCGGACCCACCGCATGACACCTTGTTGCTGAAGGCACCCTGACTGGTGAGACAGAGAGGGCAAGGGTTCCCCTCCATGAGGGGGCCGGGCCCTTCGCCTGGACCGAGGCCATGCTGCACGTCCCCTGGTCTGGTCGCGACTCCCGGGGCCTCACGACCGCGGCGGCCGCGACGAGCTGTTCGTTGATGGTGGGCGTCTTCGATATTGAGGACTGGAAGGCGACCGACCGGGGCGGTTCGTCATCCGCCCGTTGCGAGGAGGAGCATGTGGGCGGACATGTCGGCGGTGGCCGGGTGCGGGTCGGCGAGATGGGCCGCTTCGAGCGCCATGGCGAGCAGGTCGCCGGGCGATTCGCCGGTGTGTCGCTCGATCCCTTTGAGGATTGCCCATGCAGGGCCTTCGATTCCGTGGAGCACGGCATCGGTCAGACCGGCTTCGGTGGCTTCGGCGAGGAGTTCGTCGCCGGTGTGGAAGTGGGCGGCGGTGAACAGTCCGGTGGGGTCGGCGTCGGGCTCGGGTTGGTAGCCGCTGGCCAGGCGCGTACCGAGGCGTCGACGTACGTCCTCGTCGGTCAGGCTGGTGACGGTGCCGTGGTCCTGGAGGAGCGAGTACCGGCTGATGGCGGCGGCGGCGATCAGGCCGCCGGGGCGTACGACGCGCTGCGCCTCCCGTAGTGCGGTGATCCGGTCGTGCCGGTCGGGCAGGTGGTAGAGGGGGCCCAGGAGGAGGGCGGCGTCGTGGGAGTTGTCGGGGGCGGTGAGGCGGCGGGCGTCGCCGAGTTCGGTGGTGCAGCTCGCGTGTGCGCCGGCCTGTGTGAGGTGGTGGGGGACGGGGTCGATCAGGTGGACGGTGTAGCCCTGGTCGGTCAGCCATCGGGCGTGGATGCCGGGTCCGCCACCGACGTCGAGGACGCGGGCCGGGGCGGGCGGCAGGTGGCGGCGCAGGAGGTGCTGGGTGCGGGTGAGTTCGAGGCGGCCGGTGGCGGTGGCGTGCAGCCGGTCGGTTTGGTCGTGGGTTTCGTAGTGGGCGATGACGCGGGGGTCGATGCGGGGCACGTGGGTCCTTTCGTCGTGGTCAGGGCGTGGGGAGGAGGGCGAGGAGGTCGCGGTAGAGGCCGGCTTCGGTGAGGTGGCGGATGAGGGCGGCGTCGGTGTTGCCGTCGGCGTCGATCGCGGGTGCCTGGCTGTCGATGGGCAGGCGGATGAGGCGGGCGTCGGGCAGCAGCGCGTGCAGGCTCTCGCCGGCCGTGCCGGGGAACGGCGGCCAGGAGTGGGCGCAGGAAGGACAGATCGCTTCGGCGAGGTTTTCGACGATGGCGACGACCGGTACGGACGCTTCTTCGAGCATGCGCAGGGACCGTCGGACGTCGAGGAGGGCGAGTTCGTGGGGGGTGGTGACGATGACGGCCCCGACGACGTCGAGTTCGGTCAGTACGGCGAGCTGTGGTTCGCCGGTGCCCGGGGGCAGATCCACCACGAGTACGTCCAGGGGGCCCCAGTCGGTGTCGTGCAGGAGCTGGTGCATGGCGCCGCGTAGGAGTGGTCCGTGCCAGATGAAGGGCCGGTCGGCGTCGGCGAGGAGGCCGGTGGACACGACGGGGATGCCCGCGCTGATCGCGGGTTGGATGCGCTGGCCGGCGACGCGCAGGCGGCCGTCGACACCGAAGAGGGCGGGGGCGGAGGGGCCGGTGAGGTCGGCGTCGAAGTGACCGGGCCGGGCGCCGTGCGTCTTGAGGCCGCGGGTGACGGCGGCGCCCACGGTGGACTTCCCGACGCCTCCCTTGCCGCTCCAGACGATGACGGCCGGAATCGCGAAGGGCGGCGGGTCAGATGCCATGTCGGTCCTCCCTGGGGATGACGGCCGGTTCGGTGATCGTCAGGGTGGTGCTGTCGAGGGTGGCGGCCACGCCGAGGGGATAGGTCGGCATGGGGTCGACGTGGCCGCCCTCCATGCCGATCAGTACGGGGTAGGAGCCGCCGCGGGTGTGCGTGAACAGGACGTGGGCGTAGGCGGTGGCGTCCTGACGGGTTGGGGTGCGCAGCATGACGACGGCGGCCGGGTCGCGGATCAGGCCGGTTTGTCGCAGGTGGGTGAGGTCGGCGTCGAAGTCCTCGGGGCGGTAGGCGTGATCGCTCAGGTCCAGGAGCAGGATGTGGCCGCTCAGATCCGGTTGCCACGTGGTCCCCGTGAGGAGCCGCATGGACGGCAGGCAGAACGGGGCGAGCGGTCCCAGGGCGTGGCCGGGGCGCAGGGCCAGGCGCGGCGGCGCCGGGCGTGTCTTTCGGGCCCTGTGGGCGGCTTGGGCGGTGCGGTGGTCCTCGTCGACGAGGTAGCCGGAGACCGGAACGGGGCCGGGCCCGGTGGTGCTCGTGGTGACGGTGTGGAAGTGGCCGGCGGTGTAGGGGAAGGGGTGACCGTGTTCGCCCCACTGCGGGATGACCGCGGGCCCGTAGAAGCTGACCATGCCGGTCATGTGGTGGATGGCGTGGTGCAGGACGGTGGTGTCCGAGTACCCGCACAGCACTTTGGGGTTGGCGGCGATCGTGGCCCAGTCCAGGTGGGGCAGAAGTTGTGCGGTGTGGTTGCCGCCGATGGTGGTGAGGATTCCGTTGATCGCGGGGTCGGCGAAGGCGGCGTTCAGGTCTTCGGCGCGCTGGCGGGGGGTTCCGCTCGTCCAACCGGCGCGGCCGGTCGTGGTCGGTGTAGTCACCGTGCGGAAGCCCGCGGCGTGCAGGTGGGCGATGCCTCGGGCGTAGGCGTCGGGGTGGTGGGCGGGACCCGGGGAGGAGAGGGTGACCAACGCGAGGGTGTCGCCGGGGGCGAGTGCGGCCGGTCGGAGGAGAGCCGTCACGGGCACGCCTCCGCCAGGAGGCCGGTCATGTCGTCGGGAACTGCGGTGGCCCACATCGCCAGGCTGTGCGCGAGGTCTTGGGGGTAGTCGCCGCGCATGAGGCCCAGGCAGACCAGTCCCACCGCGACCGCGCCGGCGGCCGGCGGCAGGCAGGCCCGCTCCTGCGGGGTGAGGTCTCGTATCCGGGTGTAGGCGGTGAGGATGTCGGCGGCCTGGTCGCGGTCGACCGGGCCGGGTACGCAGGGGGCGAAGTTGGTGGTGTCCTGGCGGTAGCGGACGGCGCAGAAGGACAGGACGGCTTCGGCGACGTCGCGAAGGCTGGGGCCCCGGTGGGCGTTGTCGAAGTCGATCAGGGCTGCCGAGGTGTCGGTGTAGATGAGGTTCCAGGGGTTGGTGTCCCCATGGGTGAGCTGTCCGGTCAGCGATCCCCAGCCCGCCGCAGCCGCCTGGGCGGTCCAGGAGTGGACCGCGTGCCGCATGAGGTCGAGCGCGGCCGTCGGCACGGGCGTGAGGTCGGGGGTGAGGGCGATGTGTTCCAGGGCGCCGGCGAAGACGTCCTCGGCGGGACCTGCGGGGACCTCTGCGGGGGTGGAGTGGAGCAGGGCCATCGTGTGGCCGGCCTGGGCGCGGTCGCGGGGGGTGCCGGCGTAGCGGCGGCCGGGAACGTAGTCGGTGAGGGTGAACGATGAGCCACCGATGTCGTACCAGGCGCTGCCCTCGGTGGTGCGCAGGATCCGGGGGACAGGGAGACCGGCGTCGGTGGCCTGTGTCTGCCAGGCGCTGGCCAGCGTGAGGGTGTCCGTCTCGCAGTACCAGGGGATCTGCTTGAGGAAGAGGCGGGATCCGTCGGCGGCCTCGATGACCATCTTGCGGCTGGTCTGGGATCGGATGTCGATGAGGGTGACGTGATCGCCGTCGAGAAGAACCGGCCGGAAGCCGGTCAGGGGCCCCAGGCCGTAGGCGTCCGACAGCTGGTGAAGCAGGCCCCCGTCGAAGGCGAAGAAGCCGTACCGGTCGGGCTTGGCTGAGATCGGCATATATGTGCACCTCCGGCACCGGCTCCGCCGCTACCATCGGGCCCTCGTGCGGGACCGGTTGGAGGAGGAGCCGTGAGGTATTCGGTCAATGTGGACGTGGCGCTGCGCCGTGGCGATGAATGGCTGCTGATCGTGCGCGGGCTGAAGGAGGAGCACGCGGCGGGAACCCTGTCGCTGGTCGGCGGGACCGTCGACGCGGACACTCCGGGCGGTGACGTGATCACCGACACCGCCCGCCGGGAGGTCCTGGAAGAGATCGGCGTGGACCTGGACGGAGTGGAGCTGTCCTACGCGGAGTCCGCGTTCTTCGTCACGGACACCGGCAGTCCCGTCATCAACGTGGTCCTCGCCGGCGAACTCCCCGAGGGCGCCCGACCGGTGATCGCCTCACCGGAAGAGGTGGCGGACATCCGGTGGGTGACGCTGCCCGCCCTGGAGCTGGATGCCGCCTGTCCGCCATGGACACTGCGCAGTGTGCAGCAGGCCACGGCGGCACTCGGCCGGACGAGCGCGGCCGCCTAGGGAACGCAGTCCTGCCCGTTGACGCGGGTCAGGATCTGGAGGTCACGGATGTCATGGTGGTCGAGCGCCCACATCAGGAACCGCTCGACCCCCATCCCGAAGCCGGAGGTATGCAGCGGCCGCCGCTCGCGCATCGCGAGGTACCAGAGGTAGGAGTCCTCGCCGACGTGGTGCAGGGCGAGCGCGGCCCGCACCTGCTCGGCGCTGATGTGCCGCTCCCCCGCGCCGACGATCTCACCGAGGCCGAACAGCAGGTCGGCGTTGAGGGCGCTCTGCCGGCTGTCGTCGGCGAAGGCCTGGTAGAAGGGCACGGCCAGGTGGTCGTAGTGGGTGACCCAGACCGGGCTCTTGCAGCGTTCGATGAGGAGCCGCTCGGCCCGGCGGGTGAGCGTGCGCCAGGGGCGCCGGCCGGGCGCGGTTCCGGTACGGATCAGGTCGGGGTCGTGGCCCAGCAGCCGGGCCGCCGCGTCGAACGTCATCCGTTCGAACGGGCCGTGGCCGTCGGCGATCTCTTCAAGATGGGTGACCGTGCCCGCCGCGGCGCGGACGGTGTCCGGGCAGGCGGTGAGCAGGTGCCGGGCCAGGTGGCGGATGTAGTCCTCCACCGTGGCCATGGTGGTGTCCAGGCCGCCGGGCAGTTCTGCCTCGCTGTGGAAGAACTGGCAAAGGTGACTGTTGTCGGGGTCCTCGCCGCGGAAGGACGGCATGAGGTAGTAGCAGCCCGAGCCGGCCATGCGGCACCCGTACTCCAGCGTGAACTGCATGCTGTCCGCGAGGTACACGTCCTTGCCGAACATGCGGGCCTTGACCGGCTGGGAGTCGGAGCCGAGACCCATCGGGGAGGAGACCGCCCCGGTGGTCACCGGCAGGTGCAGGGTCGACACGCGCCGGTCCGCCCAGAAACGGGCGGTGGCGTAGGACAGGGCGTCCTGCATGGTGACCAACGTGCGCCCCCACGGGGAGTCCATGAGGTCCAGGTACCGGCCGGGATCCGACCACAACGGCGGGATGCTGGTGGCGGTCGTCATCAGATCGTCTCCGATTCCGTCAGGGGAACGAACCCGTGCTCGAAGTGGGGGTCGTACGCTCCCGGTTCGATGAACAGCTCCGGCTGCTCCGGGACGTCGTCGCGCATCGGCCGGCGCAGGACGAGCTCCATGACCCCCAGGTGCGCATGGTTGGAGTTGAACAGGTGGCTCACCTCGCGCCACTGCTCGCGAACCCGGGCACGCTCCTCGCCCGGCAGCGCTTCGATTCGGGGGGTGCCGGTCAGGGCGTCGACGTAGGCGTCGACCACGTGCGCGGGCCGGGCGGCCATGGGCCTTCGGTCCAGGTGGTAGATCTCCCAGCCGTCCGGAGCCAGGTCGCTCAGCCACTGCTCCCACCCGTAGACCGGGACCGTGAACCCGAGGATGTCGGCGAGGCGTCCGGACAGCTCGGGGGGTGGGGTGCTGCGGTAGTACAGGTGGGTGATCGACATCATGCCGAGCGGGCGTACGACGCGGCGGATCTCCGCGAACGCCGCGGGCCGGTCGGTGACGAAGCCGAGCGCTCCGCCGCACACGATGGCGTCGAAGGTGTCGGCGTCCCAGGGCAGGGCACGGACGTCGCCGGTGTGGAAGGCGACCCGCTCACCGATGTGGGCCGGCAAGCGGGCGGCGGCGCGGTTGGCTTCGGCGACGGCTGCCGGGTTGACCTCGATCCCGTCCGCCTGGCAACCGGTGAGCGCGGCCAGCTCGATCGAGGTGAACCCCGTGTTCGAGCCGACCTCCAGCACGTGGTGGCGAGGGCCGAGGTGCATCGTGTGGGCGAGACGGGAGATGGCCCGCTTGCCGCCGGGGCATCGATTGGTCTCGCCGACCAGGGCGAGCAGGTCGACGTACGGCATGGGCTCGCTGATCGTGGTCACTCATCCTCCTCGTAGGGCAGGTTGAACGGGGTGTTCGAGATGTGGGCGGCCGGAACCGGGACGGCTTCCGCGGTCGCGGTCGCCGCGACCAGAGCCAGGCCGACGCTGTTCGCCGCGATCAGGACCAGTCCCCCGAAACCGTTGCGCGGCGGGGTGCGCAGCCGGGCGTGCCCGCTCAGGGCTCGGGCCGATCCGTACGAGCCGAGCCCCGTACGGCCAGGCGCTGCTCTCGTCCGGACGCCATTCGTACCCACAGGTAGGCGATGTGGGCGTCCACGCCGTCCCAGCCGGATCCGACCTGGACCACCTCCCCTTCGCACTCCTCGGGCTGCTCGTGGCCGCCGGAGTCGGGCAGGGTCCAGCCCCTCACCCACTCCCCGACCCGGTACGGGGCTTGCAAGCCGGCGGGCTCCGCGCCGGTCTGTCGAGTCATTGACGTCGCCTCCCTGAATCGATTTGACGCAGCGGCCCGCGCTTCGCGCAGGGCCGCGCGAACCGCCGCTCGGCGGGTGCGTGCGCCACCCGGGACTTCTCCACCCTGGATGGCATGTATCGAGTGAACCGCCGAGCACGCAAAGTGAGTACGGTGGTGCCGACAGCAGGCCTTGAACACCTTGAATTCCGGGGAGACTTGCACTGTGGCCACTCGCGAGCGCACTCCGAATGAAGCTCTGACCAGGCTGTTCATCGAGACGGGCTGGACCAACGGCGACTTCATCCGAGCCGTGTCCCGCGTCGCCCGCGAGCAGGGCCGCGAGTTCGGCTATGACGAGTCGTCAGTGCGTCACTGGATGACCGGTGCCCTCCCTCGCCCGGCCGTGCGCCCTCTGATCCTGGAGGCGCTGTCGCGACGTCTCGGGCGGCCGATCACCGCGCACGAAGCCGGATTCGCCGCCGCCCCTGACCTGACGGACAAGCCGGCGGATACCGTGGAAGGGCTGATGGATCTGGGGAGGGCTGATATGGACCCGTCAAGGCGGACCACGATCAGGGGCATCGTGTTCTCGGCGTCCCTTGCGGTTCCCGGCTGGCAGGAGATCACCGCGCGCCTGTCCCGGCTGGATTCTGACCCGCACGCCCGCATCGGCATGCCCGAAGTGGAGACGGTGATCGCGCTGACGGAACGCATCAGCACCCTGGATGACGAGTACGGCGGCCGTATGGCCCGGCCGATGGCGGCCGCGCTCCTCGTCAATACGATCATCCCGCACCTCAAGGCGCAGGCGTCGGAACCGGTGCGGAAGGCGATGCTGTCGGCGGCCGCTGACCACCTCTACCTGACCGGGTTCATGGCGATGGACGAACGTGAGGACGGCCTCGCGCAGCGGTACTACGAGAAGGCCTTGGACCTTGCCCTGCGGGCCGGCGATCACCTCACGTACTGCACGACCCTGAGAGGGATGAGCGTGCAGGCCGTGGACCTCGGGCACACCCGACAGGCGGTGCGGCTGGCGGAATCAGCATCGTCGGCGTCCCCACAGGCAGGGCCGCGAATGCTCGCGTTCCTCTCCGGACAGCAGGCGCACGCCGCCGCTCAGGACGGTGACCGGCCGGCCGCCCTCGCCCACATCAAGACGGCCGAGACCGCCATGGAGAAGGCCGAGTCGCGGGCCAAGGCCCTTGGGTCCTACAACCCGAGCGCGCTCAGCTACCACATCGGTCAGGTCCGGTACGAGCTGGGCGACATCACCGGATCGATCGAGTCCATGGAACTCGCCGACCGGCTCCGCGAGCCGACCCACCGCCGGACACGTGTCCGGTACAACGCCATGCTCGCCGAACGACAATGGCAGGCCGGCCGCATGGAAGAAGCCGTCACCACCTGGGGCAAGGTCCTAGACGACTACCCGCACGTGCAGTCCGGGCGGTGCGACGACCGAGTCCGCACCCTGATCTCCACCGTCGCGCCGCGCACCACCAACCCGCTGGCCCGGGACCTGCACGACCGCGCGAGGACGCTGCTCCAGCGCTGAACCGCCGCCACAAGCGAGCCTGTCCCGGAGCGGGGACGGGCCCGCTGCGGTAACGGGGATCGAAAGGGCTGCCAGGGGACCAGGGCAGGCTGGCAGCGGCCGCGAATCCGTTGGACCCTGCGGCCGCCGACCGGTCAGTCCTCGGAGTGGCTCCATGCGCTCGGCACGATGCTGGGCAGTCGGTGAGCCACTTGGTGCTCGGACTTCGTGCAACCCGCGAACGGTCCGGTGGAGGGGCGGAGCTCCCTGAGACAGGGGTCGAGGTGGTCCCTGTGCCATGTGCTGGGGCCGGTGTATCCACAGGTGGCCGGGTCCGTCAGTTCCTGCCAGGCCAGCCACACGGCGTGCAGGCGGGCCACGGCGACTGGGTGCTCGAACCACACGTGACACCAGCGGGCGTCGGAGCTTGGTTCGGCGAGGTAGCCGGGCACCAGCACGCCCTCCACCCACTCGATCAGCAGCCGCAGTTCATCGTCGTACTGCGGGGGGTCGAGCAGCAGGATGAAGGGAGGAAACTGCTCCTCCTCGTCCTCGGGTTCATCACCGTCGGCCGCGTCGTCGTCGCCGTCATCGCCGACTCCTGAGGTCAGCTGCTGGATCTGGCTGGACAGGTGAGCGACCGTCGCCTTGAGGTCCTCCAGGTCCTGGAAGAGTCCGACCGGCACGTCGAAGTCGGGCAGTCCTTCGTCATCAGCCACGGCGTGCGGCCTTCCGTTGCTCGTACGCGGCGACGGCGCGCTTGGTGATCGCCGCCTCCTCTTCCTTCATCTGCGGTCCGATGTGCGCCATGGCCTTCTCGGCGTACCAGGGCCTCAGCGCGATCTGGGCAACGGGCATGCCGGTCGACATCAGCAGCGCTGTGCCCTTCCTCATGGCGCGGATCTCGGCGGGGTCGAGGACCTGCTCGCGCTGCTCGCTGTAGCTGCGTGAGTAGCCCTCCTTCCCCTTGGAGTAGGAGCCGCGCTCGACGTAGTGCGCGCCGGTCAGGGTGGAGATGTCCTGCGCGAACTTCGCGTCGTCGATACCCACACCGATGATCTTCTTCGTGGCGGCCGACCACATCGAGTCCATGCCGACCTCCCCCCAGGACTTCACGCCCTGACGGTAGGACTGGAGGATGACCATCGGTGTGATGCCTCGGGATCCGAGGTGGCTGTAGAGATCGGGCAAGTCGCCGATCTTGCAAATGTTGGCGGCCTCGTCCAGGACGGCGCGCATCGGCTCGGGCAGGCGGCCGCCGTTGCGCTCGCCCGCCTCGGTGCCGGCGGTGAACACGGCGTCGGCGACCGCGGCGACCAGCGCCGAGGACGGGCCGCCCTTCTTGCTCAGCAGGTACAGCGTGTCCTTGCTGGTGGCGAAGGCCTCGGGGTCGAAGCGCGGCCTGTCCTTGTCGGGGGTGACCCACGCGAGGACCTTCTCATCTCGCAGCGCGCTCATGGCGGTTCGGGCATTCTGGTAGATGCCCGACTGGGTTTCCTCGGCGATGTTGATCGAGGAGTCGACCTGCTCGGCGAGGACCGCCTCGTGCTGGTACAGCACGCGCAACGGGGCCTTCTCCTTCGGGTCCGAGAGCCACTGCATCACCTCTCGAATGGTGGCCCCCTCCCACCACGCGGCCCGGAACAGGCCGGTGAGGAGGTCTCCGGCAGCCTGACTCCAGAACGGGTCGCCCTGCTCGGACGTGATCTGATTGACGAAGTGCCCGGCAAGGCGCTCGGCGCCTTCCAGGGTCTCGGCCTGGGCCACGAGATCGACCCAAACGCCCCGCTCGGCCTGCGCCACCCCTTGGGTGTCGAACAGGAACGTCTCACCGATCTGGCCGCGACGGCGAAGAGTCGCCGCGTAGACATCGGCCTTGTTGCTGGTCATCAACAGGGCGCCCGGTGCCTCGTCGGCGACCGGGATCGCCAGCGCGGTGGACTTGCCGGCTCGCGGCGCCATGATGGCGACGTAGGTGTCCTCGTCGCTCCCGCGCAGCTCGACACCGGACGGCAGGTGGTCGCCCAGCAGCACGCCCCGGTCCCGGGCCGCGAGCTCCCTCGGCTTCACGTCCCTCAGGGAGGCCCGCAGCCGGGTTGCGGAGAGGGCCGCCCCCTTGGGCGCGAGCTCGCGCACCTGGTGCAGGGTGGCCAGGCTGCTGCCGTTGCGGAACCACTTCAGGCAGACCCGCAGACCCCAGACCACCAGGACGACGACGGCGACGTCGAAGAGGCCGGCGCCGATCGCGGAAGCGGTCTGGGAGTGGGGCCACACCGATGCCCACTCGGTGGCCATGCGGTAGACGGTCACCGGGGATAGGGGGGCGACTTCCTCCCCGGTCAGCACCGCGCCCGCCGCGGCCCCCGCCCAGGAGGCGGCGGCCAAGGTCACCGCACCGCCGAACAGGGTGCCCCCGAAGGCCCACATCCTGTCGTTCTCGGTCATCATCGGCTGCCCCCCGAGGTGGTGGTTGCACGTCGTTGGTTGGTGTCCGTGCGGTAGAGCCGCTTCTCGGTACCGGTCAGCTCCAGGGCGGCTGCGATTCCCGGACGGGTACCGATCTTGATCAGGTACTTGCCGCGCCCGGGGTGGCGGGTGCCTTCCTCCTCGACGGGCCGGGCCCCCTCCTCGTCGTCGTAGACGGTGGGGTCGATGTCCAGGCCGGTGGAGGTGGCCGATGACCAGGAGCCGATCATCATGCGTTCCTGCTCGGTCAGGGACCGCTTTCCGGTGACGCGCCGAAGCTCCTCCTCGGACGAGGCCCCGATCACCCACGTGTCGCAGCGGTCCATGAGCCCTCGGGCCTTGGCCCGGTCCTGCTCGGTCGGCAGGGCCTCGACGTCGAGGAGGGAGTGCGTCACGTAGATCGTCACGTCGTCGGTGGTGCGGTTCAGCCGCGAGATCGCGTCCATCGCGTCGACCAGGCCGGGACCGGACCGCAGCGCCCGCCACATCTCGTCCATCGGGAGGACCAGCTTGCGGTCCATCAGGCCGATCGAGCGGGCCGAGTCGATCGAGGAGTACGTGTACGCCCACGTGGCGATCATTCCTGCGGAGACGACGTCGTTGCCGCGGGCCCGCAGGGCGCTGATGTCCACCGACACCGCGGGGGCGTTGATGTCGAGGGGGGTGGTGGTCGGGCCGTCGAAAAGACCCCGCAGAGGCCCGCCGATGAGGTTGTCGAGCCCGGCGATGACCGAGCGGGTCAGGTCCTGGTACCGCTCGCCGTCGGCGGTCAGCTTCGCACGGAGCTCCTCCGGCGCGGCCCGCAGTACTCGTACGACGTCGGAGATGATCGGGTCACTGCCCGACTCCTGGCCGTCGGAGGCGAGGTGGACGGCCGTGTCCAGGGCGCTGCGCTCGATCTCGTCCGGCGAGCGCCCCAGCCCGTGCTTGGTCGACAGCAGCGCGACCAAGGTTTCCAGCCGACGCCCGTTGAGGACGTCGAGGAGGGACTGGCGCCGGTCGGTGGGCAGGGATTGGACGCGGCCCTTGAGCGGGCCGCTGTCGAGGGGGTTGAGGCGGCCGATGCCGTCCCCGATGCGGACCACGGATCCGCCGAGCTCCGAGATCAGCGTGGAGTACTCGCCCTTGACGTCCCCGGGGACGCACACCATGTGCCCGTACGCCGAGTACACCAGGCAGACGCGTTTGACCAGCGCGCTCTTCCCGGCGCCCGGCTGGGACATCACCCAGACGCCCGGGTTGGTCGTCAGCTTTCCGGTCCAGCCGGACGGGTCGACACACACCAGCTCGCCGGTGAGGAGGTCCCGTCCGACCGGCACGCCGCGCGGTGGCAGCCCGGAGCCGAGGAGGAACGGGTATATCCCGCCGGCCTGGACGGTGGGGCCGGTGTAGACGGTGCCCGTGTCCTCGACCGGGGAGCGGCCGCCGAAGCGGCCGCCCCAGCCCAGACGCGGCGCGAAACGCCCCTTGAGCTTCTTCTCGACCTGCCGTTCCTGGCGGGTCGGGCCCTGTTCGACCGACGCGCGGGTCACCCGCTTCGGCGTGGTCACCACCGGCGGTTTCGGCTTGCGTGCCATCGCTTCGTCAGTCCTTCACAAGGGGGTTGTAGCCCAGCGGCAGCCCGGCCGCGAAGACGGCGGCCTGGGCGCCGTAGGCCAGGCGCATGCGGATCCCACGCGTCGCCTTCTCCGCGCGCTCCAGCTCCTGGCGGGCAGCGGGCAGTTCGGCCGTGCTGCGGGCGGTGACGGTCACCATGAGCGTCCAGTCCACGACCTGGGCGCCGCCCGCCATCTGGGCGGCTGCCTGCTCCGCACGCCGGGAATCGGCCCGCTGAGACCACTTCGCGCGGCCCTTGATCTCGGCGGTCGCCTGCTCGCGCTGGTAGGCGTGGCTGATCTCCCGCTCCAGCACCGCCTCCCCCTCACGGGGATCCAGGACCCGGTAGGCGAGGGTGATGCGCCGCTGGAAACGGCCGGGCGCCAGCAGGGGCAGGAGCACGCTGTAAGGGATCGGGCGGCGCGGCAACTCCCGCAGGACCCACGACACCGACACACCGCCGTCGTGCGCGTACTCCTCCCAGCCGTCGTCGGCGGCCTGCGGCCCGCACTCCGACCACGACAGGTCCGCGAAATCGGCGTCGCGGGCATTGAAGACGTCCGGGTCGTACGCACTGCGCACCAGGCGGCGCAGGTCGATGTCGGTTGCCCGACGCTCGATGTCGGTGCCGGTGCCGGACAGGTCGATCGAGTCGACGACCTTGAGGGCCTCCCCCACCTGTTCGGCGAGGTCGGTCGGCGGGCTCGCTGCGGCGCTGGGATCCACCGTCACCGACATCCACGGCGCCACCGACGCGGTCGCGTGCGGCGTCGTACGCACGAGCTCGTCGATCAGCTGCTTCGCCAACTTCGGGGCGTTCGGATCCTTTCGGGCCCTCACGTCGTCGCCGAGGGCCTCGCCGGCGCCCGGGGTGATCTGCACCGTCACCGAGGCGCCCTTGATCTGCTCATCCGTGCTCATCGAGTCCAGGACCGACGACCAGGTGCGCAGGCTGCTCTGCACCGCCCCGGTGGGCGCCATCAGGCTCCCACCGGGCGCCAGCAGGGTGCTGATGGTCATCCGACCAGTCGCCCGGTCGTGGACGACACCGACGTCGCGGCCCGTGGTCGGGTCGTGCGCCTTGATCAGGGTGGAGGAAGCGCCCACTCCGGGCAGGTCCAGCACGTACGGGTAGGGCAGCAGCACCCGCCGGAAGGAGGTGGCGTCGAAGCGGGCCGCCCTCCTCCAGGACACCTTCGCCCAGTAGTAGACCAGCGCGGGCATGCCGTGCCGACGCGCGGCGGCCAGCCCGAGCACGATGGCCGTCATCGGCAGCGTGAGCAGCAGCGTGGCCGGGGCCTGGACACCGATGAGGCCGTCCGCCAGCAGCACCAGGGCCGCGATGATCGTGCCGCCCTTGGACAGCCCACCGAGTCCGAAGGAATGCCGGGCACGGAAACCCTCGACCATCAAGGTCTTGGGTACCTCGTGTGCACTCACTGCTGTCCCCCGCTTGCGTCGCTACTGGCGTGCTGGATGGCGTCATTGACCCCGTCGATGACCTGAATGCTGGCCGCGAGCACAATCGCCGCCGGGCCACCGGCGGCCGCGCCCGCAGTACCCGAGGCTTCGGCACCCGTGGCTTCGGCCTCGGCAGGAGCGCTGCTCGGCCCACCTCCGCGCGGGGCGGGAACCGGACTTCCGGCTCCGCTGTCCTCGTCGCCGTTGCCGCCCTGGCGACCCATGCTCTGCTCGACGTACTGGGCGCGCTCCACCGCGGACGGCGGCCCCGGGGGCGGCGGGGAGGGCGGCTGGGAAGAGGAGGAGGCGTCGGGCCTCGGGGGCGGCGGCGAGGACGGGCCGTCCTGCTTGCCGCCCTTGCCGGCGAAGTAGCCCGCCGCCCCGGCGAGGGCACCACTGGCTCCGCCTCCGCCGGCCATACCGCCTCCCACCGCCATGCCGAAGGGCATGAACACCTTCATGAGCGGGATGGGTGCGATGAGCCCGAGCACCAAGGTCGCGAGGCCGCGCAACCATTCGAGCAGGCCGGGCGCACCCATCTGTGTGAAGCCGGCGCAGATGATGATGGCCAGGAGGAATTTGTAGAAGACGATCACCAGGGCGCTGGAGATCAGCTTGGGCAACCACTGCCGACTGGTGTCCCCGCCCATTCGGCCGGCACCGGCGATGGGCAGCATGAGGCAGATGATGGGGATGGCCGCCTCCCGCAGGAACATCGACACCATCTGGAGGAACGTGACCGGCAGCAGAATCGCCACGATCCCCGCGGCGTGAATCGGGTTCGCAGTGTCCGGAACCATGGCGCGGTCGAGTTTTTCCCAGGTCGCGTTCGCATCGCCGATCGCCGATTCGACGATTCCTGCGGTCGCCGTGTCCAAGGTCCTGAGCAGCAGCACGAACAGGAACAGCCCGGCCACGGACAGCACGACGTTCTCGGCCCAGCCCGTCATGGACCTGCCGAGTTGCTTGGTCTGCCCGGTGAGCGCCATCCTTCCGACCTGCCACATCAAGCCGCCGACGGCCACCAGCAGACCGACCCACATCAGCATGCCCGCAAGACTGCTCTCACCGTCCCACAGGGTCGTGGCATTCAGGTCGATGGACGGCGTGAACAGCACGAAGGTGAATGCCTTCTTGAGCAGCCATCTCGTCACGTCCTGACAGGCCACTGTGAAGTCGCCGAAGAGACTGTTCTTGATGGACTCCCAAGCCTCGTTGACCACCTTGTCGACAGCCTTGGCGACCAGACCGCACGCTTCATCACTGCTGATGTCGGACACGAGCTCCACGAGCATGCCGACGGATCCACCCGACCCGACGTCACAGATGGTCTCGACGATCACCTTGGTCGTGCTCGGAGGATCCTCGGGCGCTGCCATCGCCGTCGTCGACACGGACACCGCGAGACCCAGAGCGGCTATCAGGGCGAGGAAGAGCAGAATCGGCCGACGTCTCACGAGGCCTCCCGCAGCGCGGTCCACCCAGCAGCGTTGAACTGGGCGTCCCCCGGAGCGACGATCTGCGGCTGCTCCTTGCCCTTGACCTCCTTGAAGGCACGCACCCCCGCCTCCACCGTGAGCTTCCAGTCGTTGTCGACCCACTGCGCTGCCACCAGCGTGCGGCTGTAGGCACCGCCCTCCTTCGCTGTCTCACCGAAGCGGGAGGTGGCGTTGGACAGCACCCACACGGCGACCTCGTCGTTCGACTGGGTGACGATCTTGAAGCCGATGGGGGTCACGCGTTGGTAGGAGCCGGCCGGCAGGGGCGAGCCCGGACTCACGCCCGCCTGCTGCGCCAGCCGATCATCCACCCCCTTGCCCTGCTGTTCGATCAGCCGCTTCCTGTCGTCGCTCTGGTCGCTCTTGGCGAAGTACGAGTGGTAGACCCGCAGCTGCTCCGTCCTGCCCGTCCTGCCATCGCCGATGGAGGTCTTGTTGCCCTCCAGCAGCATGGCGATGGCCCCCTCCTTCGTGTGCGGGTAGCCGACCTTGCTGCCGTGGATGTCGGTGTTCTGACCGCGCGGCAGGACCGCCCAGCGCTGAGGCTCGCTCCAGTCCTTGGGCGGGGCATACGTCGTCACCGGGCTCGGTGTCGCCTGCCCGGCGGCGCCCGGGGCGGGTGTACTCGCCGCCGGCGTGCCCGACCCGGCCTCGTCCCCGCTGAGCAGCGAGTAGCCGGTCAGGCCGAGTACGGCGGCGAGCGCGACGCCCGCCACCCACACGCCCGCGCTGTTCCATGTTCCCCTCGTACGAGACACGACCCGCCGCCTACGCCGCGATGCCGTTGAGAATGGTGATCAGGGATCCGGCCAGCAGAATGCAGGCCACCCCGCCCCCCATCCACTTGAAGGGCTCGCTGCCCCCGCCGCCGCGGCTCTTGTCGGAGACCGCCAGCTTGAAGACGCCGTAGCCCGTGCCGCCCACCCCGGCCAGGATCATCAGCCACATGCCGTACCCGAAGATCTCGGAAATGGCAGGGCTGAGCCCCGGGATCTTCGTCGGCGTGGCATCCGGAATACCGTCAGCAGCCACGATGAGGTCGCCCGCAAGGGTGAACATGTCATTCATCGTCAGTTTCCTTCCATCGCACGCCGCAGCTTCGCCGCTGCGGCCTGAACGTCTTTGAGCTCCAGGGCCTCCTCGGGCCCCTTGACCGCGCGCAGGACCGGCAGATACGCCACCCGCACCACCCCGGCCAGCCGCCCCTCAAGGGCACGCACCAGGTAGCGGGCATCGGCCACCGGCCGAACCGGTGCGTCGGAGACCAACACCAGCCACGGCTTCGGCAGGGCCCCCCACCGCCGCAGCAGTTCCTCGACGCGTGTCGCGCCGTACACGGTCGTATCGGCCACCAGCACCGGCTGCGCGCCGTACGGAAGCATTTCGGTCGGCCCCAGGACCCTCGCCTGCGCCCCGCCGGAATCCTCGTCCAGCATCATGGTTACGGTCGCCTCTGCAATGCCGTACCCCTGCACGGGAATCAGGGCGTACCGGAGCGGGGCGGCCTCCCGGCCCTCCTGAAGTGATGCCATCGGATGCGCAATCACGCCACAACTCCCCCCTAAACAAACGCTTTTCAGCCACGATCTTTGGTCCGTGGGACAGCTGAGGCTAGCGTGCCTGCAATAGCCCGACTCACGGTGCTGAAGGCAGGTCACAGATGTCTCACTATCCCGACGGGCGACAGCAGCCACACCACGCGACCGACACACCCCCCGGCGCGTCAACCCCCGTAGTCAGCCACCACTCGCGCGGGGCTCGCAACAACCTCGACCACCGGGCTGCATTCCACTGTCCGAAACGCATCGGTCGACGTTTCGTTGTGCGAACCGGCGGCGATCCAATGCGATCTGACACTACGTGAGACGCGACTCCGCCTAAAGCCCGGCCCGAGCTCGTATAGGGCACATGTCAACACGCCTCGCGAGCCGGCAATCCGGGCCCGTGGCCACAGTCGGACGGCAACCGAGACACGCAGTGGGGGATGACGAGTGAAGGTGTTCGCCGGCATCACCGGGGCGATCATGATACTGCTCACGCTGGTTGTGGGCGGAGCGATGCTGTTCATAGCCGCCGAAAGCAATGCCGCCGCGGTCGGCACCGACGGCGGCCACGGCCTTCAGGGCGTCCCTCAAGAGTTCCGCGAATGGATCCTGCGAGCGGACGCCGAGTGCCCCGACCCCGAGATCACCCCGGCACTGCTGGCCGCCCAGCTCTACCAGGAATCGAAATTCAAGACCAGCCGCGACGAAGCCACCTCCCACGCCGGCGCCCAAGGACCCGCCCAGTTCATGCCCGACACCTGGACCAGCTGGGGCCGCGACTCCGACGGCAACGGCCAGAACTCGCCCTGGGACATCGGCGACGCGGTCATCGCACAAGGCCGCATGATGTGCTCCCTCATACAGACCGCGAAGCGCTCCGGATACTCCGGTGACGTGCGCGCGCTCGCCCTCGCCGGATACAACGCAGGGTGGGGATGGGTCGACGAATACGACGGCGTCCCACCGAGGTCGTTCGCGGGCGGCGAGACCTACGACTATGTCCAGGCCATCCTCGCTTCCATCCCGCGGTTCGAGGGACAGGGTCGGCTCCAGGTCTCCGGCAAGGGCAACGGCCCGGACGCCCTCCGGCGAGCTGGCACTCGCCTCGGCACCCCCTACTCCTGGGGCGGCGGCAGCCCCGCAGGCCCCACCACCGGCTTCTGCGACGGCGTGAACGGATACCTCAACGGATCATGCTCCGCATCGCGCACCGCCGGCTTCGACTGCTCATCGCTCGTCCAGTACGCCTACTGGCCCAGCACCCAACTTCCACGCACCGCCGCACCACAGTTCGGGGCCACCTCCAGCCGCCCCGTCGCGCGCGCAGATCTGAAGCCCGGCGACCTCCTGTTCTGGTCCCACGGCAGCGCGGAATCCATCTACCACGTCGCTCTCTACGCCGGCGATGGCAACGTCCTGCACGCCCCACGCACAGGCAAGAACGTCGAGGTCGTCCCCCTGGCCAACGCCATGCCCGAGGGCGACTACTTTGGCGCCACCCGCCCCTGAGAACCGCTTGAGATCCATCAACCTCGCAGCGATCTCTCGTTTTCCTCCGGGCCAGGACTCGGGCCTGAGAAGTTCGTCCGTACGCAACAGTGTCAAGCCACCGTCTGACGAACGGGCCGCAGGCCCCCGAGGGACTGCGGCCCGCAAGCGCTACAGCAGTCGAACTACCTGGACCTGCCCTGCTTGGCAGGCTGCCCGACCGTCCGGTGCGCGGCCACGGCCGGCGTCGTGGGCGTCGCCGCCTTGGCCACCGGGGCCTTAGTAGGACCCCCGGACGACTTTGCCCTGGCCGCCGCAGAGTTCACCAGCCCGGCCGAATCCGACGGCCCATCGAGCGGACTCTGAAGCGCACGACTGGTGGCCCCCAGCAGGCGGGAGCTGAGCCCCGACGGAGACCCCTTCTCCCACGAGGTGTTCTCCGTCAACTTGTCCAGGTGGGGTTCCAGGTCGATGCCCTCGCCCTCCATCTTGGCCATTCGCGCGGCGATGAGCGGCCACTTCCTGGCCGTGATGAGCAGGGCCGCATCGTTCTCGCGGCCCGGGAGTGCCTCGCGCACCATGCGCTTGAAGCGGTCGTCTTCCTTGGGTGAGATGGACAGCTGCCGCATCGCCCGCTGCCGGTCGGCAAGGTCGAGATTGCGGGGCACGTCCAGGCCCGTCGTCAGCGGCCCGTATGCCGTCAAAGTGTCCCGACTGGCCCGCGGTCCCGTGCCCGCCCCGAGAACCTTGGCGACGGCCTGGTCGACGCCAAGGCCCTCATCGTGGGCCGACTCCAAAATCTCCCGGACATCCACCCCCCTCTCGTCAAGGCTTCCCATCTTCGCCGCGATGTCGGGCCACGTCGGCGAGCTCAGGATCGCCTCGCGCACCGGCCCTGCCGGCATCGTCTCCCGAAGCAGTTTCTCCCACTCGTCCGTGCCGTCCTGGGCCACCCGGGCGGCGTTGGCGGCCACGGCGTCCCGTACCGTCACCGCGATCTCGCCTACGCGCGGAAGGAACAGTTCCAGGTCCACGCCGGCGTCCTTCAACGCCTTCAGCTGCTGAGCCATCTGAGGCCATTCCGCGTCCTCCATGAGAGCCACGCCGAGGTCGGACGGAAACAGCTTCTTCGTCTCCTCCTTCACCTCGTCAACCGCCTCGTCCGGCGGCGGCAGTTTCCGCTCCACGCCGTTCTGGCTCTGCTGGTAGCGGCGTACCGCGCCCGCGATGGCCATGACCAGCTTCACGGCCATCACCGCGCTCTGCATCGCCTCCTTCAAAGACTCCTCAACCGGCTCCCCCTCGATCGGTGCCGGCGTACCTGCTGGTGTACCCATACCGCATCTCCCCTTGGTCAGCGGGCCCGTCTCGGGCCCTTGAACGGCTCATCACCGGGTGGACGGCGTCCAGGCTCGGACGGCGCCCTTCCGCGAATCGGACCCGACGGTCTCCCCTTGCCTCCCGTAGTCTCCGAAGCCGGTCTCGTGGTCGCGGCGACGGCCTCCTGCCTCTGCCTCTCCCACCCGTACAGTCGCCACACCAACACCTCGGCGACCGAGTCCGCCGAAGCCAGCTCGCGACTGGCAGCAACTGCGGTCAGCACCTCGACGGGGTCATTGCCCGACCTCTGGATCTCCAGCAGGCGCGCACGCAGCGAGGGCCAGGCCGCATCCACCAAAATGGCCGGGGCCTGCCGAGGCAGTGCTTCCTGAACCACAGCGGTCATGACGCTGCGATTGCCGGGTGCGGCCGCACCTCGCCGGGCGGAACCCGGTCGTGGAGTGCGCGTCCTGGGACGGAAGCCACGCGCGGCGTTCGCCCCGGCGGTCACCTCGACCGCCTCGCGCAGCAACCGTCCGGCTCTCCCGGCCGCCTCCGCCTGTGCCCGATGCGTCTGCGCCTGATGCCAACGGATTGCGGCGTCAACGGCTGTCACCAATGAAAGAAGGAACCCCAGTGCAGCCGCTGTGTCATTGCGGCCGACCGCGGACACCGATTGCGACAGCGTCCGTGCCGACTGTCGATACAGCCCCCGCGCCTGCCCCTCCAAGGCTCGGTCGCCAGGAGCTCGCGAGGCCCGCTCGAACTCGTACGCCGCTTCCTTCAGCTGACGGCGCACAAGGCGCGGAGCGGTCACGGCAGCGACCACGATCAAATCGCCGAGCGCAGCCACCTCTCCCGCACCCTCCGAACGCCCACCGGCTCCGAGTTCTTCGCCGGCCTCCCGAACCTTCGCCTCAGCCAGCCGCCAAAGCTGTCCCACGGAGGCCACCGAAGGGATCGGCGTCTGCCAACGCTCGCGTACCCGCGGAAGAGAGAGGTCCGGCGCGAGTTTGGACCCGGAGAAAAAGATCGGAGTGTGCGCGGAGTCGCGGTCGCCCGGCATCGCCACCGAGTAGCCCGTGATGTTTCCGTCCGGGGCGATCCTCTGCTGGACCCGGACTCCTGCGGTGCCGAGCCGAGCGAAGAAGTCCGTCTCGTTCGTGGCGGCGGCAGCTGCCTCCCGAACCACGCGCTGAAGGGTGACGCGCACTGGCTCCGAAAGTCCCCGCCGCTCGGCCTTCTCCTTCTCCCCGGTCTTCGGCCACTTTCGCGGCGTTCCATCACCATGCGTCAGCCGTCGCAGTCCCAGCTCGACCTCGAAGCCTCGCGCGGCGGCTTGCATTCGCAGCTTGCTCCAGCCGAGATCCGGCTGCTTCCCGTCCTCCCGCGCCCGAGTGGCCACGATATGGATGTGATCATCGGCGTGCCGGACCGCGACCCACCGGCAGGCCTGGTCATCACCGTGAGGGTGAATCCCGGAGGCGTGCATCATCTCCCGTGCGATCCGGGCCCATTCATCATCCGTCAGGATCCGGTCCTCGGGAGCATTCCGCACTGCCACGTGGAAGACGGGCAGCGGCGGCTTCTTGCCCTTCAACGCGTACACCGGCGCGTCCAACAACAGCGCGAGGTCTGCCAGCGAAGTACCCGGCGACCTAGCCGGGTCACCGACATACGGCGCCCACGCAGCGACCATGCGCGGGTCCACGTGCTCGTCCCGCTTTCCAGGACCGTACAGATACCTCAACAGCCCACAGGTGTCATCACCGTCCCGTGCCTGCTTCGGCATCATCCCCGCGGCCGCCGCTCACGCATCAGCACGAGCGTCGCCTCGTCCAGACGTCGCACAGCCGGCTCCACAGCCCGCAGAACGGCGGCCAGCTGCGCTGCGGTCACCTCGCCGTCGGCGTTCAAAGCCTTGGCGATCTGGTTGAGGTTGTTGCCGATCCTCGCGACCTGTTGTCTGGCCTGGATCAGCTCTGAAACCACGTCCTTCGTCGACGCCGCCACCGGAGCCACCTTCTCGGCAGCCACGGCCAGCGCCGCCTCACCCACGTAGGCGGCAACGGCCTGGCACTCGCGTCTCGCCGCCTCACGCACCACAGTCAGCTCGTCTTCGTTGTACGAGATCTTGATACGGGTACCGCGAGGGCCGCTGTCCTCGCGGCCGCGGCGGCTCACGGTGGTCTTCCGCCGCTCATCCGCCGATGCAGGCTCCGCCACAGCGCCTCTCCAACCCCCCGGTCCGTGCTCGGACCAATGATCACCGGGGCTCCCACAGTAGTGGGCAGAAACCGGGGATACGGATTACTGGGCCCAGTAATCCACAACTCGCTTCTGCTTTCCAAGGTCTCCATATCCGTGCGGGCATTCGGGTTTGACGCAGGCTCAAAAGCATTACCTCTGCGGCACGTTGTCGGAGTTTGGCAACGTTGCCAGGCTCAGGGCGACGTACGATACCCGCATGTCTGCACACGAGATTCTGCAACGCATGGAGCGGCTTCAGGCTGCTCGCGCCGAGGCGATCGCGCCTCTCGCGCAGATCCAGGACGAGCGCGCTGATCTGCTTCGACGCCTGGCCGCGCTCGATGAGCCGTACGGGAAGGCGTACGCCGACGCCGAGGTCGCCGGATGGTCGCCCCAGGAGCTGACGGAGATCGGCATCGACGAGCCGGTGAGGCGGCCGAAGGGCCGGCCCCGCACTCGGAAGGCTGTCGCCAAGAGGTCGACCGACGCCGCACCGGTGGCCACGATCCCGGCGCAGGAGACGGCCGTTGACGTGCCGCTGGTCGACGCCGGAGGTCAGGCCGGCTGAACTCACGAAGACGCACTGAGGGGCCCCGCTCAGCGGGGCCCCTTTTCGTTGTTGCGGTCACTTCCCACTCCGGCCTTGGCCAGCGGCATCCGGGCAACGGGCGCGTCTCTGCCCGGGCATCCGAGAACCGGCCGGCTGCCGCTTGAGGGTTGCGAGCCTGCACTCATGGTCCGTGGTCTCAGCTAGACCACTCGACGCACGAAGTGGCGGCCGACGTTCAGAAGAGACCGTCCTGGACCGGTTCGAACGGTGCGTGCGTCGATGGCGGCGAAACGTCGGTCGGCGCCGGCAGCGGAGTCGCTTCCACCTCGACCGCCTTCGCCCTCCTTCTCGGCTTCTCCGGCGCCAGCCCATCCTTCGGGCACGGGCAGCGACACCACCAGACACAGGGCCCTCCGTCGGGGCGGAGAATCAGGTCTGCGACCACTCGTCCGTCGGGAAAATACACGCCATCCGTCTCCACCGTCTCCACCGCGGGGCCACCCTGTTGCCGGTGGATGCAGAGGTCACAGCGGCCGTTGAGGCAGTTCCAGCAGGTGCCCCTCTCACACTGACTCCAGCGTGTGAATCCCCACGGGTAGCCCTCGTCGATCTCCTCGCCCTTCCGTAGGTATGCGGGCCACACCGTGCCGCGCACCCAGGCGGCAGTGGCCTCGCTCATCTCGCGGCCTGATGACGGCTTGGTCGCGACGGGGTCCACGATGCCCAGGTGGAGTGCGCGATGCAGAGTCAGGGCATCCATGTCGCGGACGATCTCCGTCTCCTGCGGCGTGAGCGTGCGCTAGGGGCGACGAATGACATCCTTGAGAGGATCGCGTCTGGGCGTGCTCTCATCACGTGGCGCGAACAGGTGGTGCAGCAGTACTTGGTCGGGCATGACGCTCCTGATGGTGAGGTTCGTGGTGTGTGTCGGCGTGGATTCCCGCCCATCCGACGCATCCAATACTCTCAATTTTTAGAGTGCGGGTCAAGGCCGCCAGTAACCCGGTACAGCCGCCCCCCGAGCGTTGGCGCGGCTCATAGATCGACATCTCCGGCGCCGCGCCACACCCCCGGGTCGGACCGTCCACTCGGCCCCGGTTCGCCCCCGCGCGCCTGCGCGCATCGTCGAACGGAGGGTGGCCCCCAGGATGGTTCTGAGGCACGGAAAAGGCCGGCGCCCGCCGTCTCCGGAGGATGCCGACCGTGTTCGATACGTGGCGCTAGCGGCTTCCTCGCCGAGCCTCGGTAACGACGCGTTTCCAGGTGTCGATGGACTGGCCGTGCCGGCGGGCGAGATCGGCGGCGACCTCTCCGGGCCTTCTGTCTGGGTCGGCCGTCAGGGCTTCGACGGCCAACTGGATGCGGGGGTCCGGCCCCTTCTCGGCGGCGGGCCCGGAGGGGCGACCGCCGGCTGTTCCGAACGCAGCGTTGGCGTCCACGAATCCCCAGAGCTGGCGCCGGGTCCGGTACTCGCGCACCCGGGTCGGCAGTTCCTCGACGCGCACGGGAGCGGGCCAGCCGGGCGGAGGATTCTTGCCGTACTGCGTGATCCGGCTCGGGTCGATTCCGAGCAGCCGCGCCTGCGCCGCCGGCGCGAGTTCCTCGTCCGGGTCACCGGTGCGGTCGACCCTGGCCTCGGCGTCCGACTTCTTGCGGTCGGCCTGATGCCGCTCGAACCATTGGGCCCACAACTCCAGGTCCCAGTGCATGACGCCGTCGATGGCGCGGGCCATGGGGTGGTTGTTGTCCTCGCGCGCGGACCACAGCTTCGCCAGGGTGGCCCGACTGTAACCGCTGTGCGTGATCAGGTCCTCGCGGGTCGCCCACAGGCGGCCGTCGATCGTCTTCACGGGAGTGCGCTCCTGATGGTGTCGGGTCGATGCGATAATGGTGCCCGATCTGGTTGACGGGCTTGTTGAGGGCCCTCGGTGGCCAGATCAAAGGCCCGGCGGGATTCCCACGCTTTTGCGCCCCGCCGGGCCGTCTGATGTCCGCATCCTGGCCGTTCAGCCGCGGGCGCGATCGACGATCTCCCACAGTTCCACGTGGAAGACTGCACCCCGTACCCCATCGCGAGGGTACGGGGCCTCTGCGGCGCAACCTGCTCCTGATTGAAGCGTTCAAGCACCAGGGGAGCGGGATTCCCTCCCCACTCCCCCATCGGACTGGCATCAGTCACCCGGTCCGGCGAAACCGGGCTCCGCCGTGGGCACCGTCCCTGACGGGGAACTTGGCTACCTGCTCCCAGATCTGCGGTATCGGGCGGTCGCCCCGGCGGAATGCGAAAGCACCCAGTGGTGACGACCTCCGCGCCGTCTTGCTCCTCGAACCGGGCGCGCGGGCCGGCCTGCTCGATGATGTCGAGGTCCTCGCGCTGGACCCCCGTCAGGCGGCTGGCCGGGACGTCGGAGTTGACGGTGAGGCCGCGGAAATACTGGAGGACCCGGCCGTCCTCCCGGTCGACGCCGTAGCTGCGGCTCACCGCGCGAACCAGGGTGGCACGGGCATGGGCCTCGGTGTGCGGGGAGTCGTTGACCTCGGTGGCTCCTCGGGTGCGGGTGGGCCGGTTGTGGTGGTGGGATCGGGTGAGCTGACGGGGGACGACGGGGAGGCGGGCCGGGACGCTGGGCGCGGCGGCCGATGCCTGCGGGGCCGGGGTGAGGCGGGCGGCTTCTGCGTGGAGCTCGGTGACGAGGTCCGTGGGGAGTCGGTGCTCCTCGACCTGCTCGGGGGTCGGGACCCATCCGGCCGGGCGCTTGGCGTAGGGGTTGCGGACCTCCTCGGCCTTGACCCAGACATCGCGGAGGAGGTCCTCCCGGTCCTCGGCGGCCCAGCGGACGGCGGCCTCCGCGTACCAGGCGTCGCGCTCGGCCTGGCGACGGGTCATCTCGGCGTCGAACGCGGCGGCCCGGCGGCGGGCCTCGGTGCCGTTGCAGAGGGGGCGGAGGGACTCGGCGTGCTGACCGCGGTTCTTGAGGACGGGGGCCGGGGTCTGGCGGGTCCACACGAGGTGTGCGCGGCGGCCGTCGGCGGTGAGCTCGACCGTGGCGCGGCCGGCCGGGTCGGGGGCGGTGACGGTGAGAAAGCCGGCGGCGACGAGCGGGGGGAGGAGGTAGGCGGCGACGCGGCGGCCGGTGCGGGAAGCGTCGGCCGCGTGGCGTAGTGCGCCGTCCTGGTCGAGGAACAGGCGGCCGGTCGCGGCGTGGTCGACGGTGCCGGCCTGCTGGGCGGACCAGCTGAGGGCCTTGGCCTGCTCCTGCTGGCGGTGCTCCTCGCGGTAGTCGATGACCTCGGCGGCCGGCTCCTCCACGGCCGGGGCGGCCGGCTCCTCGACGGGGGCGGCGGCCGGAGTGGCGGGCGGGGTCTCACGGACGCGGCCGGCCCGCACGTTTCGGACGGTGCAGATCGGGAGGCCGCCGCCGGTGTACCGGACGGAGACGGTGAAGGGGTACGGGCCGCGGCCGGTGCGCTCCTCGATCCGGTCGGCGTTCGCGGCTACGACGTTCTCGGCCTCACGTGAGAGGAGGACCACGTGCGTGTGGTCGCGCTCGCCGTTCACATAGAGGCCGATGATCCGGAAGTCCTTACTGCGGCCCTGCTGGAGGCCGAGCTCCCGAAGGACGCGGGCGATGGCGACGGTGGGGGTCTTGGCGGTCGGGACGAGAGTCACAGGTTTTCCCTTCGAGTTGAGGTTGACGGATGGGCCCGGGGGCCCGACGTCGGTTGGGGGATTCCCGCCCCCCTCCCGACGTGCCTAATACTCTCAAGTTTTGCCGGTTGGGTCAAGCTCACCCATGCAGGTCGGAGCACATTTCGCAGCGCGTCTCGGCACGTCGGGGGCTGGTCGGTCATCCCCGCCCGGCGCCGGCGCCGGGCGGGCGTCCCCGC
Organism: Streptomyces sp. Isolate_45; assembly: GCF_024721315.2. Classification (GTDB taxonomy): domain Bacteria; phylum Actinomycetota; class Actinomycetes; order Streptomycetales; family Streptomycetaceae; genus Streptomyces. The sequence continues at coordinate 16,241 of NZ_JANFAK020000008.1, read as the reverse complement.
GCGCAGAAGGGTCCGGGGCCGTCGAAGGTGCGTCGCGTGTGAGCGCACCCCCGACTAAGAGCTCCCGTTCGATCTCCGCCGGGGGCGCCCTCCCGGACGCCGCTCGCCAGGCAGGTGGCGATGTCAGATGGCGAGCTTCTTCCAGGCCCACAGACCGCCGATGCTGTAGCGGCCGTCGGCGTCGGGGCAGACCCGGTGAGCACCGTCCTCCACGAGGAAGGCGAGGTCGTCGCCCATCCACACGCCGGCGATTCCGCAGTCGGCGTCGAGCGTGTTGAGGTCGCACACGATGCGGCCGGCGGTGACGCGGTCGACGCTGATGCAGTCGTCGGGCAACCAGGACCCGGAGACCGGGAGCGCAGCGTAGGGGCCATGGGTGGTGCCGTCCACGCTGAAGAGTTGGGTCAGCATGCTTCTTCTCCTGAGGTTGTTCGGTGGTTCCCGGGTGGGCGGGGATTCCCGCCCCCGCCCTCCCGGGTGTTCTGGGGGTCAGCTCTGCCGCGTCAGGCGCTCTCGGACCGAGGGGGCCGCATGGTGCAGCCGGCACACCAGGGACTCGCTCACACGCGGGCCGTACCAGCGGCTCCCGATGTACCGGCCGGTGGTGTCCAGGGGGGTGTGGCGGAGCGCCACCAGGCCTTCCTGGCTTCCGCAGGCGACGCAACGCAGTTGCCTCGCCTCGAAGCCGTCGGAGACCTGCACGTACGCGAGCCCGGTCTCGGCATCCAGGTCGAAGGCGTTCGCCGCGGGCAGGAACGCGTGCTGGATCCGGCTGCCCAGGAGATCCGCGTACATCTCCGCGCCGTTGATCCGCCGCGCACCCGGCGCCGCGGAACGCTCGGCCAGGAGGGCTTCCTCGGCGCGGAAGAGATCCTCGACCGGGCCGGCGCCGCCGGCTACGGTCAACACCTGGACGGCCAGGGCCTCGGCGGCGCGTGCGACCTCCCCGGCGATGTCGGCGACGGTGTCGTAGCGGCCGGAGAAGATGTGCGGGGTGAGTGCCCACTGCTGGCTGATGAGGTAGAGGTCGTAGTCGTCGTCCACGCCGAGCTCGAACCGGGCGGCGTCCTCGCCCTCGTCCTCGCCGAGGAGGAGCTCGGCGACGGTCCCCCACTTCCGGGCCATCAGGTTCCAGCCCTCACCGAGCAGCCCCACAGCCACGCGGGCGATCTGACCGATGCTCACGTGGTCGACCGGCGGGTGGGACGACCCGCCGGCGGGGAGGGAGGTGGCGCTGCGGCCGGGCTTCTTGTGCGTGCTGGTCATGCTGATGCTCCATGGTGTTGAGGTTGAGGTGATTCGGCGTGCCGGCCACCGGTGCGGGCGGGGATTCCCGCCCCCGCCCGCACCGGGCCCGGTCAGCTGGTGGTGCGCTCCCAGGGCATGGCGTGCCTCTGTTCGGGGTCGACCTCCCACGACAGGCCGGGAAGGAGACGCTCGATCTGCGCACGCGCCCACTGCCAGGTGATCTCGGCGGCGGCGTCGCTCGGCTCGTTCAGGGACTCGTGCCAGCCCTCGGTGCAGATTGCGCCCTGCTCGCCGAGGTGGTGCAGGACGGTGTCGAGAGTGAGGTCGGCGGGGAGCACGTCGCCTTCGTCCTGGCGGTGGACGTAGTACTCGTAGAGGCGTGCGGCGAGGGTCTCGCCGTCCACGTGGGTGCCGCGAATGACCTGGGCCACGGTGGACCGGCCGTCCGGACTGGGGACCAGCACGCAGACGGCGGGCTGGAAGCGGGCATTCGACATGACGGAGCTCATCTTTCGCTGAAGGGGCTCTCGGTGTGACCCGGAGGCCGTGTCGGTCGGGGATTCCCACCCCCTTCCGACATGTCTAATACTCTCAAGTTTTCGGGCGGGGGTCAAGTCTGAACCCGCAGGTCAGAGCACTTTCTCAGCCGATTTCAGCAACCCTCGGGGCCGGCGGGCGGACGTCGGACCACGACGATGCATGGACGAGCGGAGCGAGATGGACGGCATCGGCCCCATCGCGGCAGCAGCCGGCTCCCCGCCGGCCAAGGCATCAGCGTCCGTGCGCCTCACGCTCCCGCATCCGTGACGGCGGGGGTACGGCGCCCAGCCCGACTCGACCCGCCGGCCCGGCATACCGGACAGCCACCCGGGCACCCCTCCCCCGCCGCCGGCCTTCTTTTCACAGCCCCGCGCGCCCGCAGCCGCCGTCCGCGCCGGCCACGCATGCCATGTGACAGTAGGCGGCCCCACGGAAGCGCTGCACCCATTGTCCGGTGACATCGATGTTGGACTGTTTGCCATCGAAGTTGGACCGGCCTGGAGCTCGGTGGCCTGAGGACCAAGGAAGATCGCGGATACCGAAGGGGCGGGGCCGTGGGGCTGGGGAACGAAGCGATCACGCGAGATCGGCACGGCGCTGGGCAGGGTGGTGCGGGCCGCTCTGCGCGGTGTCGGACCGTAATGGACCGGGCATGCCATGGGCGAAAGAGCGGTGACCACATGGGGGATGGACGATGACGAAGCTCGGCCAAGGGGCACTGTTCCTGTTCTACTACCTCGACGTTGTCGCTGTTCTCGCCATCGGGGACTGGATTTCCGACGTGGGCCCTCTGCTTTATGGCAGCCCGGTCGCTTTCGTCGCTGGGTTCGTCACCCAGGCGGCACATGACGTCTATCGGCGAAGTGCGGAGCGCAACGCGCTTCTGTAAGAGCCCCGTTGGACAGCGCAGCCTGAAACCGAGCTGGACGTAGTACAGAAGGCTTCCGCGCCGCGCTGCCGAGCGGTCCAACTTCGATGGCAAACGATCCAGCATCGATGTCACCGGACACCCATCCACCGGCCGCTGCCGCCCACCCAACACCCCGGGGCCGATGGCGTCACCGAGAGGCGTCACCGGGTGACGCCTGCCGAACGCGACGGCGCCATGCCCTGGTCCTGCACCGGTGCGAGCAGTAGCGACTGTCCGAGCGCTTCCGCACGCCGAAGGGGGTGTCTGCGGAGTACCAGGCCGAGCCGCATTCAGGGCATCGAAACCGGGGCCAGGGATGGCGGCGGCCCTCGATCAGGGCCCGCAGCGCTTCGCCGCCGGCGTCGAGCGCGGCCAGGCGGGCCCGCGACTGCCGCCACGACCGCGTGCGGCAGGACGTCGAGCAGAAACTCCGCGAGGACCGGGACCCCGGCGGGAGTGGGCGCGCGCACTGCGCGCAGCGCCGTACAGGGGGCTTCCTGGGCACAGCATCAGGATCCTCCTGACGGCCGTCACCGACCAGGGCTCTCTCCCTCCGCCGAACCTCACCGATCACGCCGCCTCCTCCACGAAACCCAAACTCACCTCTTAAGTGGTGAGACGGGCGGCCGGGGCGCCGTGCTCGGGTCCTCCCCGGCGGCCTGGGCACGGCACGCCGAAGGGCCCGGTGAGAGGGGGGCGTCTCGCCGGGCCCTTGCAGTCGGGAACGGTCGGTCAGTACAGCTGGACGCGGGTGAGGACGATCTGCGGCGGCTCGGCGTGGGCGACGATGACGTACTCGGCGACGCCGAGCGAGCCGTCCGGGCCGAGCGGCATGCGCCGCTGCTCGGGCCATTTCGCCGACATCGTGGCGCCGGGTACCTCGCCGCGCATCTCGTTTATCAGGACGGTGGCGGCCACCACCGCACCGAACACATCAGCAGGGAGCGCCGGGTCCAGGAGGAGGCTGGTGACCTCGTCGGACAGCACGCACGGCCAGCCCTCAGGCTCTTCGTGCGGCTCACTCAACGGGATTGCCTGCCTGACGTCGCCGGGCGATCAGGTCCTCGACCGTGGTCGTGCGGAGCGTGCCGTCGAGCGCGGCCGCTGCGAGTCGGTCGCCCGCCGGGTCCGCATCGAGCATCGCTTCGCACCACCAGTGGCGCAGGACGCCCTCGGCCTCCTCGGGGGCCGCGGCCAAGAGCTGGCGCAGGAACTCCACCCGCCGCGTGCCGGCCAAGGCCTCGGCGATGCCGTTCGCGTTGCGGGGCACCCTCGGGTCCGGGTCGTGCGGATGGATCGGCTGTGCGGTCATCGCGTCAGGCCCCTCTCGGTCTGCTCCGAGTCTGCCCTGTCCACCGGGCTCTGGTCGACTCTTCGCTTGGGAATCACGGTGATCTGCTCCCTCTGGAACACGGTGCGCGAGACCCCACACCCTCTTCTCACGTGTTCGCCATGTCGCGGAATCGGCTGTAGTGCAGCTGGCTCGCGACTGTGATGGTGGCGGTGGGGCCATTCCGGTGCTTGGCGACGATGAGGTCGGTCTCGCCGGCCCGCGCGCTCTCTTTCTCGTACGCGTCGGGGCGGTCAAGGAGAATCACCATGTCGGCGTCCTGCTCGATCGCTCCGGACTCGCGCAGGTCCGAGATCAGCGGCTTCTTGTCCGCGCGCTGCTCAGGTCCACGGTTCAGCTGGGACAGGGCAATGACCGGAACTCCCAGTTCCTTGCCCAGAAGCTTGAGTTTCCGGGACATGTCGGAGACTTCCTCCTGTCGGTTATCAGCGCGCCGGGAGGCCCCGGATTCCATCAGCTGAAGGTAGTCAATGACGATCAGCTTGAGGTCGTGGCTCTGGGCCAGCTTCCGGGCCTTGGTGCGGATCTCCAGCGCTGACAGGTTCGGGGCGTCATCCAAAAAGAGCGGTGCTCCGCTCACCCGCGGCATGGCTTTCGCGAGCCTCGCCCAATCCTCGTCGGTCATCGTGCCCGAGCGCAGGTGGTGCAGAGCGACGCCGCCCTCGGCGGACAGCAGACGAAGCTGGAGTTCCTCTCGGCCCATCTCCAGCGAGAAGAAGGCCGTGGCAAGCTCGTTCTTGATCGCGGCCGCGCGCGCGAAGTCCATGGCCAGGGTGCTCTTGCCAATAGCGGGACGAGCCGCGACTACGATCAGCTGTCCCGCCTGAAAGCCTTGGGTCAGCAAGTCAAGGTCGGTGAAGCCGGTGGGTACCCCAGTCAGCCCGGCGCCCCTCTTGCCGCGTGCCTCCACCCGTTCGATGGTGATGTCCATGCCCACCGAGGCGGGGGCGAGCGTGTCGTCGGTGCGCTGCTCGACGAGAGCGAAGATTGCGGATTGCGCCGCTTCGACTACGTCGGTCACCTCGCCCTCGGCTGCGTATCCCATCTGCGTGATACGGGTTCCCGCCTCGACCAGGCCCCGCAAAGTTGCCCGTTCTTTGACGATCTCGCCGTAGTACTGGGCGTTCGCTGCCGTGGGAACGGCCTGGACCAGGGCGTGAAGGTAGGAGGCTCCTCCGATCCGAGTGAGTTCACCGCACTTCTGGAGTTCCGCGCTGAGGGTGATGGGGTCGACAGGCTCGCCCTTCGCGTACATCTCCAGCACGATGCGGTAGATCGTCTGGTGCTTCGGGCGGTAGAAGTGCTCGGGCTTGAGCTTGATCTCGATGAGGTCGGCGATGGCGTCCTTGGACAGCTGGACACCGCCCAGAACGGACGCCTCGGCCTCCTCGTCGTTCGGCGGAACGCGATCGAAGCGGTGCTCGAACTCCGGCGGCTCGACACCGAAGCCGGCGTCCTCGGTTGCGAAGGAAGGTGCGACGATGGACATGTGATCTCTCCTGCTCAGGTGGGTCACCGCGGCGGCCGCCTCCGACCAAAGATTCGGCCGCCGCGTTCTCTTGTTCGGGGTTAAGCGCCGGTCTGCTCGTGCTGCATGAGCCCGGCCAGCTCATCGAGGTAGCGGGCCCGATCGGCCGACTCTTCGACCACTCGCTGCTGCTGCATCTTCTTGAGGCCCTGAGCGCGCCCGTTCCGGCTGCGGCTGCCTCGGGCTCCCTGGCTCAGCACGTTAAGAGCAACCCTCACGTCCTCGACGTTCCCGCCGGCCGCCGAGTCGTCGCCCCCGGACTCACCAGCCGCAGCGTCTGCGTCCGAGGGTTCGTTACCTGCGCGCTGGCACGGGCATTCGGCCAGGCTGCGAGACGGGTGGTGGGGGCAACGCTGGCCCTCGGGCTCAACCTGGACCGGGCTGGCGGACCTGCGCTTGAGGTCCTCCTCGATGCGCTTGGGAATCGCCCTCCAGGGCTGCTTGAGGCCGTCAGGGTTCTTGGTGAGCTCGGCAGCCAAAGCCGGACCCAGCTCCCAGCCGGTACGAGCACAAGCCTCGACCAGAAGCGGCGCGCTCTTCTTCGCAAGTCCGAGACCGCAAGCCCAGTTGCCGGGCAGGTCAAGAAGGAACTCGACCGCAGCCTCGAACACGGCGGGGTCAATAGAGGGTTTGGCTTGTCGAGCGGAGCGTTCCCTCCCCCTCCCCCCCGTCACTGCGTCGACCGAGACGGTCGGGACCGTTGTGGCTCCGGGGGTAAGGGGGGATTCCATCCCCCGGGGGGGTGTGGGGGGGAGAGCACTGCCGCTTCCCGGCACCCGGGAAGCGGGCTGACCTGCGGGAACGCGCTTCGCACCACTTCCCGGGAAGCCAGATCCCGGAACACCAGATCCCGGGTTCCGGGAAGTGGCCTGACCTGCGGAAACGTGATCCTTGCTGACCACTTCCCCGGTTCCGGGAAGTGGAGTCAAGGGGGCGCCTTGGTGGTCGGGGTTGTCGGCTACGAACTCGAAGACTTGGTAGACGACCTTCCCCTTGCGGCCCCCGCCGGCGGGGTGCGGGAGCCGACCGCGGCGGATGAATCCGGCCTCGATGATCCGGTTGAAGGACTCGTAGACGGAGTTCTTGCCGACCAACTCCTTGGAGTTCTTCGCCGACCGGATACCGAGGGCCTGGAGCCGCTTCCAGATGCCGGGAACGGTGATCTCCTCGTTCGCCGCGATGGCGAACAGGACGTGCGTCAGCACCACGTAGTCGAGGCTGTGTACGACCTGGCCACCGAAGGCCATCTCGCGATAGAAGGTGACCGATCGCGGTCCGGTGCCCCGGACGATGGTGGCGTTCGGATCGACGCCGCCGTACTCCTCTGCGCCCCCCGGCAGGTCGGTGGGGCTAGTCATCGGGTCACCTCCACGGCGGCCCGGAGCGCACGACTGCCGGACACGACCCATTGGGTTGTCTCGGCGCCGCGGCGTGTCGTGAATCGGGTGAAGAACATGGTGCTGGGTCTCCCCTGGATCGGGGAGTCGTGGGCGGCAATGTGACCAGACAAGGTTCGTAGATAGTGGCCTCAGTGTGAGGCACGCCTTATCCTGGGTACTGGTGACCGCGCGGGCCCTTGGGCTCACGGGAATCACCCCCGGCGAGGTCACCTCACCGGACACGACTCGGGCGCTGCTAGCTGGCGAGTCGGATTGCTGTAGTGGCCGCTCCTGTTGGCGCAGGGGCGGCCTTCAGCATGTTTAGGCCTCACACATGGACAGGACCTCCGGATATCGGCGAGCCAGGCCCTGGAGGAGGCGGCTGTAGGCGATGCGTCGTTCACCCGGCCGGGGCTCCACCGAACCTGCCTCCCAGCGCTTGACTGCCAGCGGCTGGACGCCGATCTCCCTGGCTACCTGTCGCTGCGTCAATCCTGCGGCCCGCCGAAGAGGGCCGCGGACGGAGGGCGGTAGAAGGGGTGCGTGGTTGTCCAGCAGGACGTCGATGGATGCCACGGGGTTAGGAACGGTAGTCACTCTTCACCTCTGCCGTCTGATCCTCGAAAGATACCCTGTGGGGGCTGCTGTTGGCCGCAGCCTTTGGATGTCGGCGCGGCGGCGGTGTGAGTGGGCCCTGTCGGTCAGGGAGTGTTGCTCCCGCCTGCGGGAGGGCGCCGTGCCGGCCGCCGGCGCTTCTTGAGGGGTAGGCCGTCGTAGATCAGCTCTAGGCGATCCGCCGCGCCCACAATGCGAAGGAGTTCGAGGGGGCGTCCGGTTTCGTCGCGGGTGACTCGCTCGATCGCGATGACGGGGACTCGGCTACCGATGGAAAGGCCGACCGCCTCCTCTGGCGTGGGTACCCAGGCGCGGATGCGCTCTTCGGCCTCGGTCGGTTCGATGCCTGCATTTGCCATGGCTCCCAGGACCCCACCAACGATCTTGGTGGGGCTGTCGAGTCCAGACTGGCGCGCGAGCCCGAGTGGGTACCAAGCGTCTTGCAGCTGCACTACCTCGTCGCCGATCAATGCATGCCGTCGCCGTCGAACGACCTGGGAGCCTTCGGGCAGCTCCAGGGATGCCGCGACATCACGAGGTGCGTCCAAAATCTCCGGTGCGAGCACCGCCATCCGTCCGTCCAGGCCTTGCTCGGCAAGGGCCGTCTCCCATGGGCCTCGTGACCCGCCCGGCTCCATGACCTTGGAGTACCGCGACAGGCGGATCCGGGCCATGGTGCGGTCGCGGACGATAGTCCCCCCGCGTCGACGCATGACCACATAACCGTCTGCTTCGAGCTCAGCGTATGCGCGGTGAACGGTCGTTGTGCTGCCTTCGCCGGCGGTGACCATCGCGGACACCGTTGGCAGTTTCTGCCCTGGTCGGTACTCCCCTGCATCGATTTGTGCCTTCAGTTGACTGACCAGGGATTCCCACTTCGAGGCCACCTCAGCCCACCTCCTTTCACGCGATCAGTCTTCCATAAAAGTTCCGGAAGACAAGCTCGCCGAGTCGGTTGACAGGCGCCGCTCTGCGGGCTCATAGTCATGCCATGCCCCGGAAATCTTCCGGAAGATAGTTGGATGGAAGGGGCGACGTTTTCCTTGCTGCTCCAGTGAACTCGCTCTACCGAGTGGGGTGATGGATGGCCACTTGTTCCTTCTGAACTCCACAGTGGACTGAATTTCGGGCGCGGCGCCCCTGCCGTCATTACGACGAGATACCCCCCTCACCTGCGGTTTTCTGGCGGGTGAGGCCTTGAGTGGGGGATTGGCCGCATGGCACCCGAGAGCGGATCTGAGCAGGGCCCCAGGGGTGGGGTCGGGGCTGGCGAACTCACAGCCAGCGTGTGCAACTCCCCATCCGCTCACCGCGCCGCACAGACGGCGCGACCCCCGGCACGGCGTTGGAGCGCCATGTGTGCCGGGGGTCTGCACGGACCAAACCCAATCTCACAGGGAGCTGATCCGCATGACCATCATGCCCTCCGACCTGCCGCTGAACTACACCGGCATCGTTGAGGACGTCACCGACGCCGTCGCCGACGCCTTCCCGCTGTTCGAGTCGGTCCAGAAGCTCGCCCGCCTCGGTGTCGAGCTCGCCTTCGAGGTCGCCCCTTCCACGATCATCGTCACCTTCACCGTGGCGCCGGCCGCCACGAGTGTGCTGCCGGCGCTGCTCGCCGAGATCGACAACGCTCAGCCGCTGCGGCTGTCCAGCGGTCGACTCGCGGTCACCGGGTCGATGTGCCAGGGCACCGTCACCCTCCGCGTGCTCATCCCGGAGGGGTGGGTCAGCGCCGAGGAGCTTGCGGTGCTGACCGGCATCGTCATCGCCGACCCTTCCACCCTGCTGTGAGCGCCGCCGAGGCCGCGGAAGCGGTGAGGAAGGCCGAGGAGGCCCGGCAGGCGGCGGAGGCGGCCCTGCGCCGCCACGCCCAGAGCGTGCTCGCGCTTGGAGGAATGAAGTGAAGTTCTGGCCGTACAAGATGCTTCGGGCCGGGCGGTTTGCCGAGCTGCTGGATGCCGAGGGCGCCGTGACGGTGGCTCTCTCTGAGTCGGTCGACATGGAGGAGAGCCGGGACGAGGCGCGCAAGCAGCGCGACGCCGCCCTGGCAGACGCCCACGAATTGCGCCAGATCTTGGCCAAGCAGGCGGTGGAGATGCGTGAACTCCGCAGCCGCCTGGATCTCGCGGACCACGGGGCCGGCCACGTCTGCGTCCTCCTGAATCACGGCGAGGCGATCAGTGCGCATCGGTCCGTGGACGACGCGAAGGGGGCCGCCCGGCTCCACTTCGGCATCGCCACCGGCGGGTGGGGCCGCGACGCCAGTCGCCCCCTGACCACGGGTGTGGTCATCTCGACGATTCCACTGGTCGCCGACACGACGGCCGCCCCGAACGCCCAGAAGGAGGTGACCGCATGACCACCCTGGCTACTTCGCCCGCCATCACCGCCATCGAGGAGTTCCAGCAGGCACGCGGTCCGATGGAGACCTGGTCGGCCGCCGACTTCGAGGGTCACCAGAACCTCGCGGCCATTGCCCTGGAGGCCCGACCGGTCGGGGGCATCGTCCGTACGATCCGCCGGCGGACCACGGTACTGACCGTGGTTGGCGTCGCCTTTGCCTTGTACGCCACGGCTGAGCTGCTGCGCATGCTGCGCGGCACCGCCTGGATGTGGCTGGAGCAGCACGTCGACGAGCTCGTCCACGGCCCGGTGACCGAGGCGGACAGGGAGCTTCGCCGTACCGGTGACCTGAGGTTCCGGCGCCGCATCGAGCACGCGGGGATGCGTCTGACCGGCGCGCTGGATCGACTCAACGCCGGCCTCGCCCGGCTCTGACGGATCACACGCCCCAGGGTGGCCGCCGTACGGCGGCCACCCGCACGAAAGGAGTTGGCGTGGCGGCCCGTACAGCCACCCGCAAAACCCCCCGGAAGACGGCGACCCGCAAGCCGCCGGCCACGACCCCACAGCTGCGGCGCTCCGCCGGCGCGGCTGCCGTTCCACCCAACCCGGACGTTCAGGAAGCGACAAACGCCCGGACAGCAGATCTTCGTGACCGCACCGCCGACATCCTCGACACGGCCCGATGGGCCGGTGCGCAGGAAGCGGCGGGCCTGATCCACGAGGCCGAGCAACACGTGCATCGGATCCGCCAGTCGGCGGCCGCCGATGCGCGCCGCGTGCTGGCCGAGGTGGCCGACGGAGCCGCGGAGCGACTGCTCCGGGCCGAGACGGAAGCCGCCGACATTCGCGCCGATGCCCGTGGCGACGCCCAGAAGCTTCTGGACGCCGCCCGGGCGGATGCCGACCGTGCGACCGAGGAGGCCGTCGTGGCCGCCGAGACACAGGTCGAGCAGCTGCTCGCGGATGCGGAGAAGCAGGTACAAGAGGTCCTCGCCGAGGCTGAGGAACGCGCGTCCACCCTGGTGGCCATGCGTCGGGCCTCATCGGAGGCCGCCTATGGCAAGGCGCTCGCCGACGCGGCCGGGATCCTGGCCGGCGCGCAGCAGACGGCCGGGGAGATCACCGCAGCCCGGACCGCCCTCGACTCTGAGCTCGATCTGACCCGCCGCCGCGCCCAGCTCGTCCTCGACGAGGAGCTGGCCGGGCGGCGCACGCAGATCGCAGCCGACCTCGACGTGGCCCGGGCCGAGTACGACCGGGCCCGGCGCGACCTCGAAGTGCGCTTCGCGGAGCTCGGCGAGCAGTACGCGCTGGAGCGCGAAACGCAGAAAGCGCGACTGGCCGAGGAGTTGTCGGCACTCCGCGCGAACGCGGAGGTCGCGGCCCGCGGTCGGGCGAGGGAGATCCTGACTGCTGCTGAACGGGAGAAGTCGGATCTGGTCCGTGAGGCCACCGCGGCGCTTGCCGCAGCCCGGCAGCGCGAGGCCGACGCGGAGAAGTACCTCGCCGACCTCCAGGCTGCGGCCCGTAGGACGGCGAAGCGGGAGGGGATCAGCACCCGGGCCTGGCGCGCCGCCCCGTGGGTCGCACTCGCCGCCGGCATCGGACTTGCCGCAACCGGGGAATACCAACTGGCCCGGCTGGTCGGGTTCCACGAATACGTCGCGCCGTTGTTCCCGCTCAGCGTCGACGTATACGCCGTCGTCGCCTTCAAGCAGAAGGCGGATGTGCGGCAGGCGCTCGCGATCATGGCGGCGTCGAACCTCGCCTACCACCTCGCCGAGCGAGGCGGGGTCCACGACCCCGCCAACCCCTACGGCTGGATGATCGTCCTGGGCCTCACGACCATCGTGGTCCTGACGTTCGTCTTCATCGTCTACCGGGTGCACCACCTGCTGGACGGCGACCACACCAAGAGCGGGACGGCATCACAGCCCGGTAGCCCCGCCGCCCCCCCTGCGGCGGTAGCGGCTACCGGTAAGCCGGGCGCCGGTACCGGTAGCCCGGGCGGTACTCCCGCCTCTACCGGTACCGGTAATCCCGCCGGTAGGCCCGCCTCTACCGGTAGCGGTAACGAGACCGGTAACCGGCCTCCTACCGGTACCGGTAACTCGACCGGTAGGCCCGCCTCTACCGCCACCGGTAACCCGGGCGGTACCGGGGGCGGTAAGAGCACCGGTAAGGCAGGGGTCAAGGGCGCCGGTAAGCCCGGCGGTAACCCGTCCACCCCCGAGCAGCGCGAGGCGGTCCGGACCCGGGTCGCCGAGCTCCTCCAGAGCGGTGAGACCCCCAGTCCTACCGCTCTCGCAGCGGAGTTCACCGCCTTCGGTATCGAGGGAACCGAATGGTTCCGCAATCAGATCCGCACCGTCCGCGAGACCGCGGCCGCGCGGCCGTAGAGCCGTAGCACTTACCGCTCTGCCTTCCCCGACCAACTGAGTTGAGAGGCACCTCATGACCGCCCAGAAGTGGACCCCGGACATTCTCCAGACGCCCACCAACCGCGCGATCCACCTGGAGCAGCGGCGGGCCCAGCTCCACCCGATCGTGGACGACCTGCGCCGGCTGGCGCGCGAGATGAAAGCCGAGGTCGGTGAGATCGAGCGTCTCCCGGGCGATCTGCCCGGGCAGCCCAGCCTGCGGGCCTGGCACACGCTGCGACCGCTGTTCAAGGCGGCCGACGACATCGAAGCCGCCCTCGCGGACCTGATCGCCTTCAACGCCCGCTACCAGCGCTCCTACGAGGAACTGCCGGAGAAGCGGGAGGAGAAGCGGGACGCGAAGCGCCAGCGCAAGGAGCTGGCCAAGGGCGTCCAGCAGCAGATCGAGGCCTCCCCGGCCACCGAGACCAACTCGGGCGGCGACAAGAGCCGCTTCGACGACGTCTTCAACGGCCTGCGCAAGGGCGCCTGACCCCTGTGGGAGCCCAGACCAAGGCCGAGAGGATGGCCGCCAACCGCTTGGCGCACTTCGAGAAGCGCCAGGCGGAGCGGGCCGCACGCGGCCCGCGCGGCCTGGCGGAGTCCTGGATGGAGCGGGCCCGGGCCATCGCCGCGGCCCGCGAGACGAACGGCGATCCGGAAGCGTGGAACGACCTCTCGCGCACGATCGCCACCTGGGTCAGTCGCTACGAAGCGTGACCAGCGAGTCAATCAATCAGTGGTTCAACCCGGACCGTGACCGCCTCGCGCGCGCATTACGCGGACGCGCGGACACGCGGGCGCGCGGACACGCGCGCGCGTACGCGAGGCGGTCACGTTCTGTCAACCCCCCTTGGAGGGAAAGTGACCGACGACGAAGGCCGGGTGCTCCCGTTCCGGCCCACCGGGGGCGCACCTCCGCCCCCTCCCCCGCCCCCACCTCCGCCCCCGCCGGTGCTACCCCCGCCGCCGCCGGCTGTCCCTCCGGCTCCCCCGGCCCCCGGTACGACAGCGGCCGCGGGCACGACTGCGACGCCCGTCGCCGCTCCGACTCGTACGCTGCCGACGCTCGCGGTTCCCGCTCCGGCCGTTCCTCCACCCCCGGTCCCGGCACTTCCGGGACTTCGAGTGGTGCGCGGCTCGGCCGGACTACGGTCCGAAGGCGCCGCCGTCGCAACGACCGGTGCCGGCGCGCCGGGCAGGGAGGGCGCGCGGGGCGCGATGGTGCTCGCCGTGGGCATCGCCGTAGCCGCCCTGCGTGGCATGAACCAGTGGATCGGCGACCGGCGTCAGCGCTTCGAAGAACTCGCGCCCGTCCGCCAGGCCGCGGTGAAGGCCAGGGCCGAGCGGATCAAGGCACAGGCGGAGAACGCTGCGGCATTACAGAAGATCACCGACGACGCTACGCAGGCTCGGGCCAAGGGACGCATCCAGTCCCCCACCGAGTTCGGCCGCAGCGCGACCAAGAACGGGGGGAAGCCCGGCTCAGGGTCCTCCGGCGGTGGGGGCGCCGCCTCCCCCAAGGGGAAGACGACGTCCAAGGGGTCGGCGGGCACGCCCTCCAGGAAGACGCCGGACCCCCACAAGCCGGGCAACGCACCGGGCAAGACCCCGGGGGCCCTGTCCTCCGGCGCGAGCCCGGGGGCCCGCAAGGGCCCCTCGAAGGGCGCCGGTAACAGTAAGGACCCCTCGTCGTCGGGGACAGGCCGTAACAAGGGGAAGGACCCGAAGGCGTCCGGGAAGGTCTCCGAGGGGGTCAAGTCCCCCAAGGGCGCGAAGTCCTCGAACGCCAGTGCTTCCCCGGCCGTCGAGCGAGCACGGGGCCGCCAGGAGCGGGCCGCAGCCCGGCAGACTGCTCGGTTGGACGGCCGGGCCAAGGACCGGGAGGCTGCCCGCACTCGTACGAACGCGGTGAAGGAGGCCCGGCAGGCGGCCCGGGGCAAGGTTCGCAACGAGCGCATCGAAGCCAAGGGCGCCCGCAAGGAACAGGAGCGCACGGCCCGGGCCGAGGCGCGAGAGACCGCTCGTAGGGCCCGGAAGGAGGCCCGGCAGAAGCAGAAGGAAGTCGCGGCCGCCGATCCGAATCGCACCACGCTGGCGCAGGCGACCGCCAAGGAAGCACAGCGCAGGCTCGCCGAGCGCCGCAAGAACCCCGGCACCCCGGTCATCAGCAGGCACAAGAAGCCGAAGACGGCGGCCCCCGGGCCTGTCGCGACGCCGGGCGCCACCGGCCCGAAGGTCAGCCTGGTGAAGCCGCCCAAGCCCGCCGGCGGGCCCGGCCCAACATCGTCGACCGCGCCGAAGGTGAACCTTCGCAAGCCACCGAAGCCTCAGCCCACCAGCACGCCGGGCCCCACCGCGGGCCCGAAGGTGAACCTCAAGAAGCCGCCGGCCGGGACGCGCTCCGCTCCGAAGGTGAACCTTCGCAAGCCACCGAAGCCTCAGCCCACCAGCACGCCGGGCCCCACCGCGGGCCCGAAGGTGAACCTCAAGAAGCCGCCGGCCGGGACGCGCTCCGCTCCGAAGGTGAACCTTCGCAAGCCACCGAAGCCTCAGCCCACCAGCACGCCGGGCCCCACCGCGGGCCCGAAGGTGAACCTCAAGAAGCCGCCGCCGGCGGGTAAGTCGGGCCGGTCGTGGGCCTTCTGGAAGAAGAGGACGCAGGCTCCCCGCTCCGGCTCCCAGGGACGGAGTAGCACCTCGACATCGGGCAGCGCGGCGCCCGGTGGGAGCTCGCGGCCCGGGTCGCGGTCTCGGAGTACGCGTCAGCAGCAGACTCCACCGCCCCAAACGCCCGACCCGGACGGCGCGTGGCTCAAGCCGCCGCCCGGCATGACGGCTACCTACACCCTCCACCGCCTCGACCCTGTCAAGCCCAAACCCACGGACTCGACGGCCGTCACCAGCAGCAAGCGGCTTGGGCTGCCCCCCGGCTCCTCGGGCTCTGCACCCGGGCAGGGCCCCGCGATCATCTGCAAGTTCCCCAACCCCAGAGAGGGGGCCCGGCCGATGGGCGGCGCTCCGGTGAGCACCCAGTTCAAGGACGCGGACCTCACGGTCTACGACGTCATCGAATCCGACGAGGACATGGCGGACGAGATCCTGCTGGGCGCCTCACACGCCACCCTCGTCGCCGAGCGTTGCGAGGGACTCGTGGGCGCCCTCGAAGCCCTCCGGGCCGAACTGATGGAGAAGAGCGTGCCCGGGGTCTTCGTCGGCTGGTGCACGAAGTTGATCGAACGGGCCGGGGTCGTGCAGGAAAAGGCCGAAGCGGTCGCACAGGGCCTGCCCCGCGCGGCCGAGGCCATCGCTCACGCCGGACAGGTCGCCGCCGAACACGACAAGCCCGCGGCCGATCTGGTCCGCGACCTCGGCCACACCGCACCCGCCGACGCCTCGTACCACAAGGAGTAGCAGTGGACCTCGCCACGATGGGCAGCAAGGTCGTGGATCTCTTCCACGACGGCATCACGTACACAGTCGTCACCGCCAAGCTCGGCATGGCCTCGATCGGCATGCTCCACCTGAGCGAGGCCGTGCGCGGCGCCTACAACTACGTCTCGGGCTGCGCGGCCTCGGTCGACAGCCTGGCCGACACGGCCAGCACCCTGTGGGTCGAAGGCGTCGTCGTCAACGCCCACCGGGACGCGGCGGCGATCATGCGCGGCGTCCTCGCCGACGCCGAGTCGCTCGCCGACGAAGCCGCCGAGATGGCCTCCGACTTCACCTCGGCCAAAGAGGACCACGAGACCGACTACGGGCCCATCGCCCACGAGCTCGCGGGCAAGGACACCGACCGCACGTACTACAGCAACCGCTAGCCGCCGGGGGGGGGGGGGGGGGGGGGGGGGGGGGGGGGGGGGGGGGGGGGGGGGGGGGGGGGGGGGGGGGGGGGGGG
>NZ_JANFAK020000089.1 GCF_024721315.2 Streptomyces sp. Isolate_45 | reverse complement strand
CCGTACCGCGCTCCAGGCGGCCACCACCGCGATGGCCGCGAACAGGCCGAGGAAGACCAGGCCCTGCGGCCCGAACGGACCGCCCTCCGCCAGCGCGCCGGTCAGGCGGGATCCGAGCGGCGCCGCGAACAGCCGGTGGCCCAGCAGCTCGTTGGCCTCTCCCCCGACCTCGGAGGAGGAGAACGCCTGGTACATGACGAAGAACACCGGCAGCTGGAGCAGTACGGGCAGGCAACCGGCCGCCGGGGTCGCGCCCCGGAACGCCGCACGGCTCAGCGGGTGCAGGGCGAGCCGTACGAGCACGGTGAACAGCACGATCGCGGCAGCGGTCGCGGACTCGGCCAGTACCGGCTCCATGAGCCGGCCCAGCTCGGCAACTAGATGAGTGAAAACGGACACGCGGGCCCTCCGAGGGGTCTCGTCGAACGTCGAAGAAGGTGCATTTCGGCGTGACGACCCGCGAGGGGCGACGACAGTGATCGGCCCGACCGTGACCGGTCGGTGGAAGCAGAAGGCGGAAGGTGCTGCGCGCCCCTACGCGGCCGTCGGAAGGAGACGGCCGGGCGCCCTGGGTCGGGACCGGCCCGAGGCGTCGGGATCGCGCTGCGGCAGGAACGCCGTGCGCTGCTCGCGATCACGGATCGCGGTGCGTATTCGGTGTGGCGGCACGGGCCGGACGAGGCACGCGGCCAGTGCGGCGGCGCCCACGGCGACGACGGCCGCCAGCGCGACCACGGCGGCGGCCAGGCCGTTCTCCCCCGCCATCAGGCCGAGGAACCCGCCGAGCAGCAGGAGCAGGGCGGCGAGCAGTCGGGAGCCCCGGGAAGTGGCGAGGAAGGACAGCGGAGAACGCACGGCGGTTCGCTTCGTCCCCGTCATACCGACCACCCCCCATCCCTCTCCCGCGCCGCTCGACCCGGCGACTCCACGCTACGACGCCCGCACAGACGCACGTACGGACTCCCGTGCGATATGGGGCTCTCGCGATCGATACTAACCGGGCCCACCGACAGGGGGAGGGGTTCACCCGACCGATTCACGGCGTTCGAGCGGATCCCGGGCCGGCACCTCCTCGTCGGGTCGACCGTCCCCGAAGGGCACCCCCAGCCACACCGGCTGCGGACGCCTCACCCGTTTCGGACGCACCCGGCCCACCCCAGGGTCTGTCCGAAGGCCGGGCGCCGAAGCCCGTACTAGGCCGACTTGAGCGTCCCCCACACCACCAGCCGGTACTTGGAGCTGTACTCGGGCGTGCAGGTGGTGAGCGTGATGTACGCGTCCGGCCGGCTGTACCCGTACTCGGGCCGCACCGCGCTGCGGGGCACCGGTGCGATGACCCCGGTGTCCCGCTCGGTGGTCTCGTTCAGCACCTGACCGACCACGTACGTGTGGCGCCGTCCGCGCACGTCGACGTGCAACTCGTCGCCGGGGCGCAGCCTGTTGACGTACCGGAACGGCTCCCCGTGCGTGTTGCGGTGCCCCGCCAACGCGAAGTTGCCCCGCTCCCCGGGGCCCGCGGTCCCGGGGTACTGGCCGACGTACCCCTTGTCCAGCACGGCCCGCTTGTCGATCCCCTGCGCGACGGGAACGGCGAGGCCGAGGCGCGGGATCCGCAGGACGGCGTACGCCTCCTCCCGCGCCGGCGCCGGCTTGGGACGCGGCGCCGCGGAAGCCACCGGCCCGACCGTCGGACGCCGGGACGGGGGCACCGTCCCAGAACCGGACGGGGACTCGGAGCCCCCCTCGGGCGGCGACGAACCGCCCTCGGGGGCGTCCTCCGCCGAGCCGTCCGCGACACCGGCTTCGCCCGGACCGGTACCGGGACCCACCTCCGCGCCCGTCTCGGCGTCGTCCCCCTCCCAGGCCCGCTCCAGGGCCTGGACCTGCTCCTGCGCGGCGGCCGCGGCCTGCCGGTTCGTCCACCACACCTGGTGCACCACCAGCAACGCCACCACCACGCCCAGCGTGGTGACCACCTCGGCGCCCACCCACAACAGCCGCGCGAGACGGGCCCAGCGCCCCCGCCGACCGCGCCCCTGCACCACCACACGTATGTGATCCCGCACGGGCCGCACCCTAAGTCCTCCCCCCTCAACTGACCAGCGGCAGTACGGTGTGAACCATGCGCCCCGACACGCCCGCAGAGCACATTGCCGAAGCCGAGCGCCTCATCCGCACGGCGACCCGCTACCCCGAGGACCAGGAGCCGCTGCTCCTCCAGGCCGCCGCCCACCTCGAACTGGGTGACGCGCGGGACCGGGCGAGCGCCCTGTACGACCAACTCCTCTCCGCCTCGCCCGCGGACCCGCACCTGATCAAGGCCCTGCAGGCCGCGAACCTGTGGGAGTACGGCCACGAGGCCGAGGCCCGCGCGCTGATCTCCGGCATCCGGGCGGCCGCCCCCGCGGACCCGGCCCCCTGGGAGGTGATCGCGGAAACCCTCGAAGCCCACGACGAGCTGGAAGCCTCGCACGACTGCTTCACCGAGGCGGCGACCCTGCTGACCTCGGAGGAGACCCCCCTGACCCCGGCCACCACCGCCCTCCTCACGGGCCGCCACCGGGTCCGCCGCCTGCTCGGGCTCCCGCACGACCAATGGGACATGGTCGCCGACACCCGCCACATCGGCCCGATCCCCCTCGACGAACTCCACGACCCGAAGCGCATCTGGGCCCTCGGCTCCGACGACCCGGCCGAACTGCGCGCCGAGATCGCCCGCCTGCGGGCCGAACTGGGCGACCGCCGCGCCGCGCTCTCCCGGCCGTTCCCGGTCGCGGTCCTGCACTGGCCCCAGCGCGAACTCGCCGAGCTGCTTTCCTCCTACCCGACCCTGTCGGCGGAGTACGCCTCCCACGCGACGCACCTGAGCGGCATCGAGGCCTCCCTGCGCGCCCTCGCCGCGTCGGGCACCACCAACCTCGGCATCGTCACCGGCAGCGTCCCCTCGTACGAGGCGTTCGCCGCCTCGGAGAAGACGTCCCCGGCCTCCCCCTCCCTGCTGGCCGAGTACGCCACCACCCTCGCCGCCCGCGGCAAGGCCACCACCTGGCCGCCCGGCCCCACGGCCCCCTGCTGGTGCGCCTCGACGAAGCCCTACTCGGAGTGCCACGGGGAGCCCTGACCGCTCGGACCGGCAGGCCCTTCCGCCCGCGGAGGGCGCCGGCCGGCCCGAGGGCCTGTCGGTGCCGCTGCGTACCATCGGCCTCAGGGGCGCCCGCGGATTCCCGTTGGGATCGGACCTCTTAGCCCCTGACCACCGGCAAGCGGGGAGGAACCGCGATGATCCCGGCAGAACCCTCCTCCGCCGGCGTCTCCGCCCGGATGAGCCGGCAGGCCGTGCGGAACACCGCGCCCGAGGTGGCGGTGCGCAAGCTGCTCCACGCCGCGGGACTCCGCTACCGGCTCCAGGTGAAGGTGCCCGGGATGCCTCGCCGCACCATCGACATCGCCTTCCCCGGGCCGAAGGTCGCCGTCTTCCTGGACGGATGCTTCTGGCACGGATGCCCGCAGCACGCGACGCGGCCGAAGGCCAATGCCGAGTGGTGGCGAGAGAAGCTCGAACGCAACATGGCGCGGGACCGCGAGACGAACGAGCAGTTGACGTCGGCCGGTTGGACCGTGCTCCGGTTCTGGGAGCACGAACGGCCCGAGGCCGTGGCGGCGCGGGTCATCGCGACCCGGCACGCGGCCGCACCCCACCGGACCGCACCCCTCGGGGTCGCACCCCACGCCCCGGAGGGCCGCACGCGGCCCTCCGCCGGGGCGAACGGCCCTGCCGACGCGAACGGAGCCGCGACGGAGGCGGGTTGACCCGCCGCGCGGTGAGCGGACTCCGGACCCGATTCCCCTCCCCTCCCCTCAACCCTTGTCCGGTCAACCCTTGTCCGGGAAGAGGGCGAGCTGTTGGTGGCCGCGGGCCAGGACCGTGGGCGGGGTGGGGCGGGACGCCCCGAGAGCGAGGACGGTGCGGAGGGCCGCGAGTACCTCCGTCGGGGAGTCGCGGAGCATCGACGGGGTCGCGCTGACCACCAGGACCCCGTGGGACTCCAGGCGCAGGCGGCGGCGCAGGGTGGCCTGCCAGGTGTCACGGGTGTAGTGGCACTCCGCCGAGTCGACCTCCAGGGCCGCGCCCTCGTCGGGCCAGTAGGCGTCCGGACTGGCCAGGAAGACTCCGTCCGCGGTGTGGAGGCGGGCGTTCCAGAGCGGGGTTGGGAGGTCGGTGGTCCCGAGGGTGTCGCGGACCCGGGCCTCGGCGACCGAGCGGACCCCGGCCAGGAGTTCCGCGGCGGCGGCGCGGACCGCGGGGCGGGCCAGGAGGCGGGACGTACGGAGCTCCGCGTGCAGGTCGTGCGGGTGGCACCAACCGGCCTGGACGACCTGGGCGAGGACGGAACGGATCCGGTCGGGCGGCGCGCCCGGATCCGTACGGGCCGCGAAGTCGGCGGCGGCGCGTACGGGGCGGGCCGTGGGGACGCCGGACACGGTCATCGTGCGCGGCCAGCGGGACGTGGCCCGGGGCCTGACCCCGGGGGCGGGCGCGAGCCGGCGCGGGGCGCGGATCAGGACGTCGACCGGGCCGGTCGGGGCTTCGCGGATGCCGAGGAGGGCGAGGGCGGCGCCGCCGGTGAGGACGGCGGTGTCGCCGGAGAGCGGGTCCGCGGTGGGTTCGGCCGCGTACAGGACGGCGGCAGCGCGCGCTGGCGGGGGTCGGGCGGGCCGGTCTGCAGGAGGTACACGCGGGGCAACAGGCGCTGCCAGGGCCCGCCGGGGCGAACGCGGGAGGCGATCGTGCCGCCGGGGACACCTGCGCCGGCGGTCAGTTGATGCCGGGTGACGAGCCCGTGCTGCCGCCGGGCCAGGCGCGACGCGGCGGGCCGCCCGGAGGGCCGCGTCGCGGGCCGGGTGGACGCGGGACGGGCCGCGGGCCGGGTGGACGCGGGATGGGTGAAGGCGGGCGTAGTGGCGGCGGGCGTGGTGGTCTCGTTGACGGTCGCCGGGTTCGGGCCGGCGGCCCTCGCGACGGTCGGCTCCGGGCCGTCGGCCTTGCCGGACACGGGCTTCGGGGTGGCGGGGTTCCGCCGTACTGTGATCATGGCCCGGGTATGCCCCTCCCCCGACCCCGTGTACCGCCCGCGCGGCCGCTTCCGGGTCGGGAGCGACCGCCTGCGGGTCCACCCCGAGCACCGGGGGCGACCTCCGGCCCGGGTGAACGGAGTCCGACGGTCGCGCGGGGCGGCGCCCCGGCCCGGAGCGGGCCCGGAGCGGAACGGAACGGCCCGGCGGAACGGTCCGGCGGAACGACCCGGCGGAACGATTCAGCGGGACGGGTCAGAGGTTCGGGTGGGCCGGGGAGAGGAAGACGACCACGCCCGTCTCCGTGCCCGGGAGCGCGGGGACCTCGTGCCAGCCCAGGCGGCGGTACGTGGCGACCGTGTCCGTGGCCAGGCGCGAGGTCAGCAGCCACGCCCGCCCGTCGGGGGCGTCCGCGGTGATCTCGGTGAGGAGGGTCCGGCCGGTGCCGTGGCCGCGCGCGTAGCCGCGTACGGCCAGTTCGTCGATCTCCAGGGCCCCGACGAGGAGTTCCCGGACCCGGGCCGCGCCGAGCTGGGCGGTGACCTGCGGGTACGCGCGGTTCTTCGGGAAGGGGGCCGGGGTCAGCCAGCCTGTGGCGAAGCCGTCGATGCCGGTCGCGGACTGGGCGAACGCCGTACGGAACCCCGGACGCCGGACATCCGTCTGGAGCCGGGTCGAGAACTGGCGAATGGTTTCTTCGCCTTCGTTCCACGGCGGACCGGAGAACACGTCCGCGTAGGCGTCGACCAGCTCGTCCGCGAGGTCGAGGACGGCCCGTCCGTAAGAGATCAAGGCGTCGACTCCTGGTGGTGGGTTGAGCGGGTTTCCCCCTGGAAGACCGAATCTACGCCTTCCGGGTTCCCTCCCAGGCCGCTCGGCAGAAACGGAGAGTGTGCGACAAATCGCCTCGGCGTCGTCCGTGTCGCGTGCCCGGCCACCGCGTTGAGCAGCCCGTGGACAGACTGCTGCGCGCGGCGGGCGGATTCGCGCTCGCCTTCCTGCTCGTCCTCGGAACCGTGGCGGTGCTGCCCCGGGCCGTGCGGGACGCGGTGCCGCACGCCGTGATCGGCGGGGCCGTGCTCGTACTCGCCACGGTGGGCGCCCAGCGGTTTTCCAGGCGGCCGCGTTAGCCTCGTGGACGGTTCATCGGACTGTCGGACCATCGGACCGTAGCCCTGTGCGACCGGCCGCGCAGCAGCGGCAGAGCAGCAGCAGACCAGCATCAGCAACCCGAAAAAGACGAGGGAGTTCGACATGGCGCGGGTACCGAGTTCCGTGGTGGCGGCCGCAGGCCTGGTCGGCGGCTACGCCGTCGCCCGCTGGACCAAGAAGCGGCCGCTGGGCGGTGTCGTGCTCGGCGCCGCCGGGCTCGTGGCCGGACGCGAGTGGCACCGGCGCGGCGGCGCCCCGGTGGCGGCCGGACTGGGCGCCCTGTACGTCGCCGGCTTCGCCGGATCGCACCCGCTGGCCAAGAAGGTCGGGGCGTGGCCGGCCGTCATCGGCGCCGCCGGCGTCGTGGCCGCCACGACCTGGGCGGTGGCCGACCGCGCCTGACCCGGAGCGGACGGCCCGACGCCCGGTCGGGCCGTCCCCGGAACAGCCCCCGCCACGCCCCGGGTTACGCCCCGAACGCCCGCGACACCGTGTAGATCAGAAGACCGGCCAGCGCGCCGACCACCGTGCCGTTGATGCGGATGAACTGGAGGTCGCGGCCGATGTGGGCCTCGATCTTGCGGGAGGTGTGTTCCGCGTCCCAGCTCGCCACCGTGTCCGTGATCAGCGAGGTGATCTCGGTGCGGTAGGTCGTGACCACGTACACGACGGCGCCCTCGATCCAGCCCTCCACCTTCGCCTGGAGCCGGCCGTCGGTGGCCAGGCGCGCGCCGAGCGAGATCAGTGAGGCGCGGACCCTCAGCCGCAGCTCGCTCTGCTCGTCCTCCGCCGCCGAGAGGATCATCGAGCGGATCGCGGTCCACGCGGAGGCGATCACGTCCTGGACCTCGCCCCGCGCGAGGATGTCGGACTTCAGCCGTTCGACGCGGGCCCGCGTCTGCGTGTCCGACTGGAGGTCGGCGGCGAAGTCCGTCAGGAAGCGGTCGACCGCCCCGCGCGCCGGGTGCTCCGGCATGTCCCGCATCTCCGTGACGAAGCGGAGCAGCTCCTTGTAGACGCGGTCGCCGATCTTCCGGTCGACGAAGCGCGGCGTCCAGCCGGGTGCGCCGCCCTGGACGGCGTCCATCACCGAGTCGCCGTGCGTGACGAGCCAGTCGTGGGCCTTCGTGCACACCAGGTCCACGGCCCGGCGGTGTCCGCCGTCCGCGACGACCTTCTCCAGGGTCTTGCCGAGGCCCGGTGCGATCTCGGCGTGCTCGGCACGCCGGGTGATGGCCTCGCCGACGACGGCCTGCACGTCGGAGTCGCGCAGGACGGTCAGCGCCCCGCGCAGCGCGGTCGCCAGCTCGGCGGTGACCCGGTCGGCGTGTTCGGGTTCCGCCAGCCAGGCGCCGAGGCGGCCGCCGATGCCGAGCGCGCCCAGCCGGGCGCGCACGACGTCGGAGGAGAGGAAGTTCTCGCCGACGAACTCGCCGAGGGAGACGCCCAGCTGGTCCTTCTTGGTCGGGATGATCGCGGTGTGCGGGATCGGCAGGCCGAGCGGCCGGCGGAAGAGCGCGGTGACCGCGAACCAGTCCGCGAGCGCGCCGACCATGCCGGCCTCGGCCGCCGCCGCCACGTACCCGGCCCAGCCGCCCGCGCCCCAGGCGTGCTGGGCGTACTTGGCGAGCACGTAGACCAGCGCGACCAGGACCAGCAGGCCCGTCGCGGTGGTCTTCATCCGGCGGACGCCGCGCCGCCGCTCCTCGTCCGCCGCGTTGAACACGAACGCGCCCCGGGGCGACGGGAGTGGCGCGGTGCGCGCCCTCGTGTCACTGTCCACGTGTTCCACGGGTTCCTGCCTTCCCCCTGTGGCCGGTTTTGTCTGCATAGCATCCGACTCCCGGGAGGCCCCGGGAGTTCCCGGCGCGCCGTGCGGGTGCCCCCGGCACCCCCTGGGACCCCTCCGGTCCCGTGCCCCGTGCCCGGCCTACAGCTCCTTCCGGCGCTTCCCGCCGTCCAGCGGCTTCGAGCCCTTCGGCGACTTCACCTTGATGCCGACCCCGCCCCAGAAGGCGAGACCGTTGACGATCACGCGCGGCGCTCCGGGTTCCGGCGGGGACGAGGCCGCTCCCTGGTCGAAACCGCCCATGATCCCGATGCCCCGTACGTCGACCTCCACGCCCGGCGGGACCGTGATCTCGATGCCGCCCATCACGGCCACGCAGGTGATCACGACCTCGCGTTCGGCGAAGTCGGCGTCGCGGAGGTCGATCTCACCGCCGCCCCAGAAGGCCACCGCGTTGAAGCGGGCGGGCACCGTCCAGTACCCCTTGCGCTGGAACCCCGACATCACGGCGACGGCCGTGGCGGAGGTGCCCCGGCCCCCGATGCGGGACGGCCACGACGACCGCGCCGGGGTGCCCGGGGCGGGGGCGGCGGTCGCGGGGACCCCCGTGGGGGACTCGCCGGGCACCTGCGGCAGGTCGCGGGTCAGGGGGGCCAGTTCGGCGTACGTCCTGGAGGCGTAGACCGCCTCCAGCCGCTCCTCGAACTCGTCCATGTCGAGCCGGCCCTCGGCGACGGCGTCCCGCAGTCGCTCCACGACCCGGTCCCGGTCGGCGTCGGAGGCCCGCAGCTCCGGCAACGGCGCCCTGTCCGGCGACGCCTTCTCCATCGACGGCCGTTCCGGCGACGCCGTCTCCGGTGCCGGAGCCTTCTCGGGCAAGGACTTCTCGGGCCGCTCGTCACTCATGTGGACCACACTATGCAGAGATCCGCACCAGTTGAATGGCCCGCCCCGGCACGTCTCCCCGGGATCGACCCCGAGACGGGACCCTGACTCAACCCCGACCCGCGTACATCCGCGCGATGACGTCCTCGATGTCGGGCTCCCGCACCGACAGGTCCAGGAGCGGGTACCGGGCCGCCACCTCCGCCACCAGCGGCGCCGCCGAGGCCCGTGCGGGGAAGGCCAGCCACTGTCGGGGCCCGTCCACCTTCACCACCCGCGCCCCCGCGATCTCGATCGGCGCGATCTCCGCCTCCAGGTCGACCACCAGGGTCCGCTCGCCCGCCCCTTCCGGTCCCGCCTCGTGCAGCCCGCCGAGCGGGCCGTCGTACATGAGCCGACCGTGGTCGATGACCATCACCCGCTCGCAGAGCTGCTCGATGTCCTGGAGGTCGTGGGTCGTGAGGAGGACCGTGGTGCCGAGTTCCTCGTTGAGCTGCCGCAAGAAGCCCCGCACCTTCGCCTTGCTGACCACGTCGAGCCCGATCGTCGGCTCGTCCAGGTAGAGCACCTCCGGATCGTGCAGCAGCGCCGCCGCGATGTCGCCGCGCATCCGCTGCCCCAGCGACAGCTGCCGTACCGGTACGTCGAGCAGTTCGCCGAGGTCGAGCCGGTCTACGCACCGCTCCAGGTTCTCCGCGTAGCGGGCCGCCGGGATCCGGTACATCCGGCGCATCAGCCCGTACGAGTCCTTCAGCGGCAGGTCCCACCACAGCGTGGTGCGCTGCCCGAACACCACTCCGATCCGGTGCGCGAGGCGCATCCGCTCCCGCGCGGGGTCGATGCCGGCGACGCGCAGCCGGCCGCCGCTCGGGGTGAGGATGCCGGTCAGCATCTTGATGGTGGTGGACTTGCCGGCGCCGTTGGGCCCGATGTAGCCGACCATTTCGCCCCGCGCGACCTCGAAGCTGATTCCGTCCACGGCCCGGACCTGCCGCTTCTCCCGTCGGATCCAGTTGACGCGGCGGCGCACGTCGAAGACCTTCTCGACGCCGTCCAGTGCGATCAGTGCTTCTGCCATCAGCCCTCAACTCCCCGTGCTGCGGTACGAACGGACACCCGCGCGCCACGCCAGCGACGCGGGCAGGAACACCAGGAAGGCCACCAGCGGGCTGACGAACGCCGCCCACTGCGGCAGTCCGAGCGGATCGGGCCGGCCCAGCACGTACAGGGCGGGCAGCCAGTTGACGAAGGCGAGCGGCACGATGAAGGTGACCCCGCGCAGCAGGTCCTTCGCGAAGACCGTCGGCGGGTACTGGAGCATCGTGCAGCCGCCGTACGTGAAGGAGTTCTGCACCTCCGCCGCGTCCCCGGCGGCGAACTGGAAGGCGGCCCCGGCCACCATCACGGCTCCGAAGATCCCCGCGCCGGCCAGGATCATCACGGGGACCAGCAGGACCTTCCCGACCGTCCAGTCCACGTCCAGCGCCGAGACGGCCCAGGTCAGCACGCCGAGGCCCTGCACGATCCGGCCGAGGCGGCGCAGGGCGAACCGGTCGGCCGCGACCTGCGCGAGCACCGGGACCGGCCGCACCAGCATGGTGTCGAGGGAGCCGTCGCGGATCCGGGACCCGATCCGGTCGGTGTTGCCGAGGAGCAGGTCGGCCAGGCCCAGTGAGGCCGAGCAGGATCCGTAGAGCAGTGCGATCTCGGGCAGCGTGAACCCGCCGAGCGCGTCCACGTGCGAGAACATGATCGCGATGGCGGCGAAGTCGAGCAGGGTGATCGCCGCGTTCCCGAAGGTCGCGAGGAAGAACGACGTCCGGTACGTCATGGTCGAGCGGATCCACATCGTGACGATCAGCCCGTAGCCGCGCAGCCCCTCCCACGCGCGGTTGCGGACCGGCCCGTCGAACCCCACGGGCCCGCCGGCGCCCGCGTCCGTGCCGGGACCCTCCTCGACGGCCACTCCCGTCACCTCAGCCACCCTGGACCACCACCTTCCGCGTCGCCGCCGTCTGCGCCAGCCGGCCCGCGCCGAGCAGGACCAGCGCCCATCCGGCCTGGAAGCCCAGCGCCCGTACCGCTCCCCCGGCCCCGCTGTGCGTGCCGAGCAGGACGTCGAGCGGGACCTGGAGCATCGCCGCCCACGGCAGGACCCGCACCACGTCCCCGAATTCGCCGGGGAACACCGTCAGGGGCAGCACCATCCCCGAGAAGAAGATGGTCACGACGGTGGCCATCAGGTTGATCCCGGTGCCGTCCATCAGCCAGAACGCGGCCAGCCCGAGGAGGAACCGCACCGCGAAGCTGACGGTCAGCCCGAGCGCGACGGACACCAGGAACAGCAGCCAGCGCGCCGGGTCGACGGGCAGTGCCAGCGGGAAGGCGAGTGCTCCCGCGACCAGCGGTACCGCGCCGCGCCCCAGGAGTTGGAAGGCTGCCCTGCCGAGGTCGGAGGCGAGCCACCACAGCTGGAGGTCCGCCGGCCGGTACAGGTCGACTGCGATGTCGCCCGTGCGGACCCGTTCCTGGAACTCCTCCTGGAACCCGCCGCCGATGAGCGCCCCGGCCGCGAGCAGGGACTGGCTCACCCAGACGAAGGTGAGGGCCTGGGCCTGGTCGTAGCCGCCGAGGCCCGGCCGTTCGTCCCAGAGGGCGATGTACGTGTACGCGACGATGAAACCGAACACGGTGTTGGTGAACACCCCTGCGGCCGTCGCCGTTCCGTAGGCCGCGTAGCGCCGGAAGCCGCCCGCCGCGACGGCCCCGTAGAGCAGCGCTCTCTGACGCACCGTATCCCTCCGTTTTCCACGTCGTTCCTACGTCGGCCAAAGCGCGCGAGCTTAGTGCGGAGGGGCGAGCCACGCGACCGATTTATGCCCGTCCGGCGCGGATGCACCGGCCATCGGGTAGACACCATGAGGTACGGATGTGGATATTTCGCACAGCCCCGAGGAGTCCCGGCGATGAGCGACCAGTCACCACCACCGGGCTGGACGCCTCGCGATCCGGACACCCCCGGGGGCACGCCGGCGGAGCCCGTCGTCGAACGCGCTCCCCGTAAGGGTGGTGCCGGCGGACGGCCCGCCGCCAAGGGCGGCCGCAAGCGCGCCGGTTGGCGTCGTGCACTGCCGACCTGGCGCATGCTGCTGGGCGGTCTCGTGCTGCTCGGGCTGCTGTTGGGCGGCGCCCTGGTGGCCGGGTACCTGCTGGTCGACATCCCGCCGGCGAACGCGGCCGCCACCGCGCAGTCCAACGTGTACCTGTACTCGGACGGGTCGCAGTTGGCCCGTGACGGCGAGGTCAACCGGGTCAACGTGCCCCTCTCGCAGGTGCCGCTGACGGTCCAGGAGGCCGTACTGGCGGCCGAGGACCGGGACTTCCACTCCGAGCGGGCGGTGGATCCGAAGGCGATGGTCCGCGCCGCCTGGAACACCGTCACCGGGAAGGGCAAGCAGTCCGGCTCGACGATCACCCAGCAGTACGTCAAGAACTACTACCTGGGCCAGGAACAGACGGTGAACCGGAAGGTCAAGGAGTTCTTCATCGCGATCAAGCTCGGCCGGGAGAAGTCGAAGGACTACATCCTGGAGGGCTACCTGAACACCAGCTACTTCGGCCGCAACGCCTACGGGATCCAGGCCGCCTCCCAGGCCTACTACGGCAAGGACGTCACCCGGCTGACCACCGCCGAGGGCGCCTACCTGGCCACCCTGCTGAACTCCCCCAGCGCCTTCGACGTCGTCGCGCACCCCCGCAGCCGGGACCGCGCCGTCGCCCGCTGGAACTACGTGCTCGACGGCATGGTGAAGAAGGAGTGGATGGACCCGGCGGAGCGGGCCGCCGCTCGGTTCCCCGAGCCGGGCAAGCTCCGTCCGGCGTCCGGCCTGTCGGGCCAGCGCGGGTACCTGGTGGAGGCCGTCAAGGACTACATCACCGAGCGCGGGATCCTGGACGACAAGACCCTCGCGGAGGGCGGTTACCGGATCACCACGACGATCGACAAGCGCCGTCAGACCGCGTTCGTCGACGCCGTACGGACCGAGATGGTGGACGAACTCGACCCGGCGGCGCGGCCGGCGGACCGTCCGGTGCGGGCGGGCGGGGCGTCCATCGATCCGGCCACCGGCAAGGTAGTGGCCCTGTACGGCGGCATCGACTACACGAAGCAGTACGTGAACAACGCGACCCGGCACGACTACCAGGTGGCCTCCACCTTCAAGCCGTTCGTGTTCGCGGCCGCCGTGGAGAACGACTCCCGGACCCAGGAAGGCCGTCGCATCACGCCGAACACGCTCTACGACGGCGACAACAAGCGCCCGGTGGTCGGCGGCCGGATCCGCTTCGCCCCCGAGAACGAGGGGCAGGTGTCCTACGGGAACATCACCGTCAACACGGCGACCGACCTCTCCGTCAACACCGTGTACGCGCAGATGGCGGTGGACGTCGGCGGGGAAAAGGTCAAGCGGACGGCGATCGCCCTGGGCATCCCGGAGAGCACCCCGAACTTCGACGCGGGCCCGGCCATCGCCCTCGGCACCATGCAGGCGAGCGTCCTGGACATGACGCAGGCGTACGCGACCCTCGCCGACCACGGCCGGCGCACCCCGTACACCTTCCTGGAGAAGATCACGAAGGGCGGGGACACCATCGGGCTCCCCGACCGCACCCCGGAGCAGGTCATCAGCCGGGAGGCCGCCGATACGACGACGTCCATGCTGGTCAGCGTCGTCGACAACGGCACCGGTACGGCCGCCCTGGCGGCGGGCCACCCGGCCGCGGGCAAGACCGGCACGGCCGAACTGGACCGCTCGGCGTGGTTCGCGGCGTACACCCCGGACCTGGTCACGGTGGTGTCGATGATGGGCCAGGACCCGGACACGGGCACGCTCCAGTCCCTCTACGGGGCGTTGGGCGAGCGGCGCATCGGGGGCGGCGGCTATCCGGCGCGGATCTGGGCGGCCTACACGAAGGCGGCCCTGGAGGCCTCGGACCCCGTGGACTTCGACCTCGAACTCCAGCGGGGCGCCTCCCGGCCCCAGCAGCCGGACGTCCCGCAACCCCCGCCCGACTTCCCCGAGGACCCGGCCACCCCGCCGACGGGCGGGCAGACGGACGGCGGCCCCGACGACGGCGGTCGGACGGACGGCGGCCGGACGCAAGGGGGCCGGACCGACGGGGGGCAGACCCAGGGAGGCCGCACCGACGGCGGTCGGACGGACGGCGGGCAGACCCAGGGAGGCCAGACCAACGGCGGCCGGACCGACGGCGGGCAGACCCAGGGAGGCCAGACCAACGGCGGCCAGGACCAAGGGGGTCGGACCGACGGCGGGCAGACCGACGGCGGCCGGACGGACGGAGGCGCGACCGACGCCGGCCGGAACGCCGGCGGCGACACCCAGGGCGGCGTCTTCGGCCGCCGGCCCCCGGCCGACTACCTCGAATGAGACCCGGTCGGGGCCCGTACGGGCCCCGACCGGTCCCACCCGGGTTCCGGCCGGCTCAGTGACCGGAGGTGGCCTTCAGCCCGACCACGGCGACCAGCAGCAGGCAGATGAAGAAGATCCGGGCGGCGGTGACGGGTTCCCCGAGCACCGCCATGCCGAGCACCGCGGCGCCGGCCGCGCCGATGCCCACCCACACCCCGTACGCGGTACCGATGGGCAGGGTCTTGGCGGCGTAGGACAACAGCACCATGCTGGCGACGATGCCGGCGCCGGTGAACACGGACGGCCACAACCGGGTGAAGCCCTCGGTGAATTTCATGCCGATCGACCAGCCGACTTCGAGCAGACCGGCGACGAGAAGAAGAACCCAGGCCATGACAGGCACCTCCGGGACGAGACGGGAACGGGGTGCGTCGTCTTTGCGTCCTGCAACCCGGTACGGCGCGTCTCGTCGGGGGTTCCCCTCCACCGTAGCAAAGGGACGGCACGAAGGGCCGGTGACCTCGGCCACCGGCCCTCAGGGGTGTCGCGGGGTGGAACGCGGGGCCCGGCGGAGATCCTGCGGGGATCCGCCGGAGACCCGCCGGATCAGAGGTAGAGCCCGGTGGAGTCCTTGGACCCCTCCAGCCGCTCCGCGGCCACGGCGTGCAGGTCCCGCTCGCGCATCAGGACGTACGTCGCCCCGCGCACCTCGACCTCGGCCCGGTCCTCCGGGTCGTACAGCACCCGGTCGCCCGGCTCCACGCTCCGTACGTTCTGCCCGACCGCGACCACCTCGGCCCAGGCGAGCCTCTTGCCCACGGCCGCCGTCGCCGGGATCAGGATGCCGCCGCCGGAGCGGCGTTCGCCCTCGGGCAGGTCGGACTTCACGAGCACGCGGTCGTGCAGCATGCGAATGGGCAGCTTGTCGTGGGTGGTGTTCTCGCTCACGCCCCGAACCTACCCGCCGCCGCCCGCCCCGTCCGCCGGTGGGTGCTCAACGCTTGCGACGCGCCGAGACCACGAGGAGTCCGACCACGCCGACGGCCAGCAGCGCCACGGGCACGATCCGCTCGAGGCGCGGCGCCCCGTCCTCGTGGCGCAGGCCGTCCTTGGCGTCGGTGACGAGCCGGTTGACGGCGACGAAGGCCCGACCGGCGGTGTGGTCGACCGTCGAGGCGACCCTCGCCTTCGCGTCCCCGATGATCGTCTTCGGGTGCATGCGCACGCCGATCTCGTCGAGCGTCTCGGCGAGCTGCTCGCGGCGACGGACGATGTCCGCCTCGATCTGAGCGGGGGTCCTGGCTTCCGGCACCGCGCTGCCTCCGTCGTTGTGTCGTCGTGTCGTCTGTGGCGTGATCCACCATGGACAGTCTGTCAGCTCCGTCAGCTTAGGCTCATGACGTACCGATCCCCTCCCGAGGAGACTGTTGAGATGAGCGAGCGACTCCAGCCGGGCGACACCGCCCCCGCCTTCACCCTGCCCGACGCGGACGGCAACGAGGTCTCGCTGGCCGACCACAAGGGCCGCAAGGTGATCGTGTACTTCTACCCCGCGGCCCTGACGCCGGGCTGCACCAAGCAGGCCTGCGACTTCACCGACAACCTGGACGCCCTGGCCACCGCCGGGTACGACGTCATCGGCGTCTCCCCCGACAAGCCGGAGAAGCTCGCCAAGTTCCGCGAGCAGGAGAACCTCAAGGTCACCCTGGTCGGGGACCCGGAGAAGAAGACCCTGACGGCGTACGGCGCCTTCGGCGAGAAGAAGCTGTACGGCAAGACGGTGACCGGGGTCATCCGTTCCACGGTCGTCGTGGACGAGGAGGGCAAGGTCGCGCACGCCTTCTACAACGTGAAGGCGACCGGCCACTTAGCGAAGATCATCAAGGACCTGGGCATCTGACCCGCCCCACCCCTTCGCCGCAGCGGCCCGCACCCAACCGGTGCGGGCCGCTCCGTTCATCGGACCGAATGCCCCGCAACCTTCCGACTTCCGACCCGCTACTCCGTACGAGGGCCGCACGCGCGGCCGGGGAACGGACGGGGCCGGACACATGCCGATCAGCCCTTACGCGAAGGAACATCAACGGCGACCGGAGCGACGACCGCCTCGAGGATCTGCGGCTGCCGCGCCCCAACCGCCATGCAATCACCGGCACATGGTGCCGGGGAGGGCGCCGCCGACAGGCTCGATGATTCTTGCCGGCACTCCTCGGTCGTCTGCCGCTATCATGGCAGGCGGCTAGCGGTGGTGGCGCAGTGGTGACGCAGCAGACTTAGGATCTGTGGCCCGTGAAACGGCTTGAGGGTTCGAATCCCTTCCGCCGCACGATAACGGCCTGCGAATCGAAGACATGATTCGCAGGCCGTTTGCATGTCGGCGTCAGCCCAGCAGCTCCCGGATCACCGGGACCAGGGCCCGGAAGGCCAGGCCGCGGTGGGAGATGGCGTTCTTCTCCGCCGCCGTCAGTTCCGCGCAGGTGCGCGACTCGCCCAGGGGCTGGAGGATCGGGTCGTAGCCGAAGCCGCCGCCGCCCTCGGGGGCGTGCCGCAGGGTGCCGAGCAGCCGGCCCTCGACGACGCGTTCGGTGCCGTCCGGCAGGGCCAGGGCCGCCGCGCAGAAGAAGTGGGCGCCGCGGTGTTCGTCGGCGATGTCGCCGAGCTGGGCGAGCAGCAGGTCGAGGTTGGCCTTGTCGTCGCCGTGGGAGCCGGCCCAGCGGGCGGAGAAGATGCCGGGCGCGCCGTTCAGGACGTCGACGCACAGGCCCGAGTCGTCGGCGACGGCCGGCAGGCCGGTGGCGCGGGCGAGGGCGTGGGCCTTGAGGAGGGCGTTCTCGGCGAAGGTGACGCCGGTCTCCTTGACGTCCGGGATGTCGGGGTACGCGTCCGCGCCGACCAGCTCGTGCGGCAGGCCGGCGTCGGACAGGATGGCGCGGAGTTCGGTGACTTTGCCCGCGTTGCGGGTGGCCAGGATCAGGCGGCTGGGCGTCGAGGTCATGCCCTCATTATTCCGGGCCGCCGGACGGCTCAGCCCGGGGTGCAGACCTTGGAGATCTCCGAGGCGGCGTCGGCGACCGGCTTGATGTCCGGGTTGACGTTGCCGCTCTCCAGGGAGGTGCGGACGTTCTCCACGGCCGTGGTCATCGAGTCGATGGCCTTGCCCAGGTCGGCGTTCTCCGTCTGGTCGCCGATCTTCTTCAGGCTCGCGTCGATCGAGTTCAGCGCGTTCTGGGCGTCCTGCGGGCTGTTGCCGGCCTGCGAGACCGCCTGCTGGAGGTCGTTGGCGCTGTCCGCGATGGCCACCGCCGTGTTGGCGCAGTCCATCGCGGTGGATATCGCGTCGCAGGAGGTCAGGGCCGGGACGGTGAGCGCGGCGGCCAACGCCACGGCGGCAATGCGGAACTTCGGCTTCATTTCGGGGTCCCCCCACGGCTCGGATATGTGGACGGGCGCACGGCTGTGACACCGTGCGCCCGTACTTGCTCGGACGCGGCTGCACGCCCGGTGGTTCTTGCGCGGGCTACGGGGCCTGCAGTTCCAGCGCGCCCAGCTGGAGGGCTTCCAGGTCGGCGCAGCCGCCGGTGGCGAGGTCGAGGAGGGCGTTGAGTTCCTTGCGGTCGAAGGGCTCGCCCTCGGCGGTGCCCTGGACCTCGACGAAGCGGCCGTCGCCGGTGCAGACGACGTTCATGTCGGTCTCGGCGCGGACGTCCTCCTCGTAGCAGAGGTCGAGGAGCGGGACGCCGTCGACGATGCCGACGCTGACGGCGGCGACGGTGCCGGTGAGCGGCTTGCGGCCGGCCTTGATCAGCTTCTTCTTCTGACCCCAGGCGACGGCGTCCGCGAGGGCGACGTAGGCGCCGGTGATGGCGGCGGTGCGGGTGCCGCCGTCTGCCTGGAGGACGTCGCAGTCCAGGACGATGGTGTTCTCGCCGAGGGCCTTGTAGTCGATGACCGCGCGCAGCGAGCGACCGATGAGGCGGGAGATCTCGTGGGTGCGGCCGCCGATCTTGCCGCGGACGGATTCGCGGTCGCCGCGGGTGTTGGTGGAGCGCGGCAGCATCGAGTACTCGGAGGTGACCCAGCCTTCGCCGCTGCCCTTGCGCCAGCGCGGGACGCCTTCGGTGAAGGAGGCGGTGCAGAAGACCTTGGTGTCACCGAAGGAGATGAGGACGGAGCCCTCGGCGTGCTTGCTCCATCCGCGTTCGATGGTGACCGGGCGGAGCTGTTCGGGCGTGCGGCCGTCGATGCGAGACATGGCTGTGAGCCTAGTCGGTGCGGGGATGCGAGAGGACCCCGTCCGGGTCGGTCCGGGACGGGGTCCTGTCGTACGTACGGCGGCCGTACGGCGGCGCCGTCGAGCGGCGTGCGGTGCGCCGGGGAGCCGGGTGGGCTCAGCTCACATCATGTCTTCGATGTCGGCGGCGATCGGGTCGGCGTCGGTGCCGATGACGACCTGGATCGCGGTGCCCATCTTGACGACGCCGTGCGCGCCCGCGGCCTTCAGGGCGGCCTCGTCGACCTTGCTCGGGTCGATGACCTCGGTGCGCAGGCGGGTGATGCAGCCCTCGACCTCTTCGATGTTCTCGATGCCGCCGAGCCCGGCGACGATCTTCTCAGCCTTGGTGGCCATGTGTTTCTCCCTGAGTGGTTCGAAGAACGAGTCTCGGCGGCCGTAACCAGCGTCGTCCGCTTCGTCACGGTAACTCACGGTTGGCCTATCTACACGGGCGCGTGCCCTGTAGCTGCCGAATGATGACCATCAGCAGCAGCCTGCCCACCAACTGGTCTACACCAGTGTGCCGCAAGTGTTGCGACTGCCAAAAACGGGCCGGGTCAGGGAGGACGCGATGAGCGCCAGCAGTGCCGCGACGGTGCCACAGCCGAAGTGGTGGAACGGCTTGTTCCAGGGCCTGCAGAAGATGGGACGGAGCCTCCAGCTCCCGATCGCCGTCCTCCCCGCGGCGGGCATCCTGAACCGGCTCGGCCAGAACGACGTCTTCGGCAAGGACGGCCTCGGCTGGACCGACGTCGCCAAGGTGATGGCGAGCGCGGGCGGCGCCCTCCTCAACGCCGACCTCGGACTCCCCCTCCTCTTCTGCGTCGGCGTCGCGATCGGCATGGCCAAGAAGGCGGACGGCTCCACCGCCCTCGCGGCGGTCGTGGGCTTCCTCGTGTACCGCAGCGTGCTGCGCGTCTTCCCCGACGGCTGCCCCGAGGGGACGAAGGACATCGGGGGCGGCTGCCTGGGGCCGGACGACACCTTCGCCGAGTACAGCTTCCAGAACCCCGGGGTGTTCGGCGGCATCATCATGGGCCTGCTGGCCGCCTGGTTCTGGCAGCGCTACCACCGGGTGAAGCTGGTCGACTGGCTGGGCTTCTTCAACGGCCGCCGGCTCGTCCCGATCGTCATGACCTTCGTCGCCATCGGGTTCGCCGTCCTGTGCCTGTGGATCTGGCCGCCCATCGGCAGCGCGCTGGAGAGCTTCTCCGACTGGCTGGTGGGGCTCGGCTCCTGGGGCGCCGGCATCTTCGGCCTCGCGAACCGCGCACTGCTGGTGATCGGCCTGCACCAGTTCCTGAACGTGCCGGTGTGGTTCCAGTTCGGCAGCTTCACCACGGCGGACGGACAGGTCGTCCACGGCGACATCCCGATGTTCCTGAACGGCGACCCGAGCGCGGGGCAGTTCCTGTCCGGGTTCTTCCCCATCATGATGTTCGCCCTCCCGGCCGCGGCCCTGGCCATCACCCACTGCGCGAAGCCGCTGCGCCGCAAGGAGGTCGGCGGCCTGATGCTGTCGGTGGGCCTGACCTCGTTCGTCACGGGCATCACGGAACCGCTGGAGTACTCCTTCCTCTTCGTGGCGCCGGCGCTGTACGCGATCCACGCGGTGCTGACGGGCGCGTCGATGGCGGTGACGTGGGCGCTGGGGGTGCACGACGGCTTCAGCTTCTCCGCCGGCCTGATCGACTACGTCATCAACTGGGGCCTGGCGACGAAGCCCTGGATGATCATTCCGATCGGCCTGTGCTTCGCCGTCATCTACTACGCCGTCTTCCGGTTCGCCATCACCAAGTTCGACATCCCGACGCCGGGGCGCGAGTCGGACGAGGAGATCGCGGCCATGCAGGCGGAGAACACCAAGGCGTAGCCAAGCCGTTATCGAGGCGCGGCCGACCGGTCGGGCCCTTCGACCCGGCCCGTGAAGGCCCTCGGATCCCAGGATCCGGGGGCCTTCGCCATGTCCGGAAGCCCGCGGTTCCGGATAGCGGACCGACTCGGGGCGCGTGTGGCGTAGGCCACTGGAAATTGAAGGTTCCTTATCTAACCCTCACCGTGTTACAACTGGTCTACACCACCCATTGGTGTAGACCACGCGTGGCTCGTTCCGGCCCCCGCGGTCCCCCTTTCCGAGACGTCGCCAACCCCCTTTTCTTGCCCTGGCAGCGCCTTGTCCACTGGAGGAAGTCCATGTCCACAGCCACCGCTGCTGCGGAAAAGAAGAAGGGCGCTGGCGTGATGGCCGTCATGCAGCGCATCGGCCGGAGCCTCATGCTCCCCGTTGCCGTGCTGCCTGCCGGCGCGCTCCTGCTCCGCCTGGGCGCGGACGACATGCTCGGCGACAAGGACGTCTTCCCGACGTTCATCCTCAAGATCGCCGGGTACATGGCCGCCGGTGGTGGCGCGATCCTCGACAACATGGCGCTGCTGTTCGCCGTCGGCATCGCGATCGGCTTCGCGAAGAAGTCGGACGGCTCGACCGCCCTCGCCGCGGTCACCGGCTACCTCGTCTTCAAGGCGGTGCTCGCCACCTTCACCGACAGCAACCTGCCCCAGGTCGCCAAGGTCGTCGGCGGGAAGATCGTCAACGTCGACGCCCCGGTCAACGCCGGCGTGCTCGGCGGTGTCGTGATGGGTGTCATCACCGCGCTGCTCTACCAGAAGTTCTACCGGACCAAGCTGCCGGACTGGGCGGGCTTCTTCGGCGGCCGCCGCCTCGTCCCGATCCTCTCCGCCCTCGCGGGTCTCGTCACCGGCATCGTCTTCGGTCTGATCTGGCCGGTGCTCGGCACGGGCCTGCACAACTTCGGTGAGTGGCTGACCGGTTCGGGCGCCGTCGGCGCGGGCATCTTCGGTGTCGCCAACCGCGCGCTGATCCCGATCGGCATGCACCACCTGCTGAACTCCTTCCCGTGGTTCCAGGCCGGCTCCTTCGACACCCCGACCGGCGCCGTCCACGGCGACATCGGCCGCTTCCTCGCCGGTGACCCGACCGCCGGACAGTTCATGACCGGCTTCTTCCCGATCATGATGTTCGCCCTCCCGGCGGCCTGCCTCGCGATCGTCCACTGCGCCCGCCCCGAGCGCCGCAAGGTCGTCGGCGGCATGATGTTCTCCCTCGCGCTCACCTCCTTCGTCACGGGTGTGACCGAGCCGATCGAGTTCACCTTCATGTTCATCGCCCCGGTGCTGTACGCGATCCACGCGGTGCTGACCGGTGTCTCCCTCGCCCTCACCTGGGCCCTGGGCATGCGGGACGGCTTCGGCTTCTCCGCCGGCCTCGTCGACTTCCTGCTGAACCTGGGCATCGCGGAGAAGCCGTGGATGCTGGCGGGCGTCGGCCTCTGCTTCGCGGCGGTCTACTACTTCGTCTTCCGCTTCGCGATCACCAAGTTCAACCTCCCGACGCCGGGCCGCGAGTCCGACGAGGAGCTCGTCGAGCTGCAGAAGGCCGAGGCCAAGTAAGCAGCCCGCACCACGCGACGAAGCCCCCGCTCTCCCGGAAGGGAGGGCGGGGGCTTCGTCATGCGGAGGTCGTCACGCGGAGGTCGTCACGCGGTGGTCCTTCGTCCTGTCGCGGCTTCCCGCAACCGCTCTCAGACCTCGTAGACCGCGCCCGCGTACGCGAGGTCGACCCGCCCGTCGTAGACCGCGCGGGCGTCGGCGAGGTTCTGCTCCGCGTCCGTCCACGGCGGGATGTGCGTCAGGACCAGCCGGCCGACCCGCCCCGCGCTCGCGTACTGCCCGGCCTCGCGGCCGTTGAGGTGGAGGTCGGGGATGTCCTCCTTGCCGTGCGTGAAGGAGGCCTCGCACAGGAACAGGTCGACGCCCTCGGCCAGCGCGCCGAGCTCGGGGCAGACCCCGGTGTCCCCGGAGTACGCCAGCGACCGCCCCTGGTGCTCGATCCGGATCGCGTACGACTCCACCGGGTGGCAGACCTTCTCGGTGCGCACGGTGAACGGCCCGATCTCGAAGACGGCCGACTTCAGCGTCCGGAAGTCGAAGACCTCGCTCATCGAGCTCGCGTCGGGAACGTCCTCGTAGGCGGTGGTCAGGCGCTGCTCGGTGCCCTGGGGGCCGTAGACGGGGATGGTGCCGCAGCGGCCGCCCTCGTGGCGGTAGTAGCGGGCGACGAAGTACGCGCACATGTCGATGCAGTGGTCGGCGTGCAGATGGCTCAGGAAGATCGCGTCGAGGTCGTAGAGACCGCAGTGCCGCTGGAGGGCGCCGAGCGAGCCGTTGCCCATGTCGAGGAGCAGCCGGAAGCCGTCGGCCTCGACGAGGTAGCTCGAACAGGCCGATTCCGCGGACGGGAACGACCCCGAGCAGCCGACGACGGTGAGCTTCATGGAGCGTGAACCTCCGTGGACGGTCCGTGGACGGAATGCGGGCCGTGCGTGGGTCGAGCGTAAGGCGCGAAACCTCAGGTCGCTCCTCCACGGCAGGCCGTTGTGGGGGGAATCACCTGTCCTGTCACCCGGGGGAGCGACGGCGGGTACGGGCGTTGCCGCGCCGGGCGCCCCGTGCGCGACTACGGTCGGAACATGGACACGTCCTGGTGGCCCGCGCTCGCGGCGGTGGTCGCCGTGGCGCTGGTGGTGCTGCTGCCGCGGCGGGTCCTGGACGCCCGCGACGGGACGCCGACGACTCCGCCGCACGGGCCGGGGCCGCCCCCACGGGTGCGGGCCGGCGAGCTGTGGTGCCTGGCGGACGGCAGGTCCTGCCTGGTCCTGGCCGTACGGACGCACCGGGAGCGGGCCCGGATAGCGTGGATCACCGGGAAGTACGACGACCGTCGGCCCGGGGTGATCCCGCTGCCGCCCGGGGTGGTGGGTCGGCAGGGCCGGGGCGGTTTCCTGGAGGCGGACCGGCCGGCGGAGGTCTCGTTGTGGGAGTTCCGCACCCGGCTGGGAACCCTGGACCCGACCGTGTGGGACGAGGTCAAGGGACTCGGTGGTGGTGCGGGGTGATCCGGTTGCGGCGCGTCTACGATCCCCCGGACCCGGAGGCGGACGGCGTACGGGTCCTCGTGGACCGGCTCTGGCCGCGCGGCCTGTCGAAGTCGGCCGCCGGGGTCGACGAGTGGCCCCGGCCGCTGACCCCGTCGGCGGACCTGCGCAAGTGGTTCCACGCCGGGGGCTCCCCGGAGGAGTTCCGGCAGCGCTACGAGGCGGAGCTGGGCGTGCCCGGCGCGGTCGCGGAACTGGAGCGGCTGCGGGAGCTGGCCCGGGCGGGGCCCCTCACCCTGCTGACCGCGGTCCGGGATCCGGCGACGAGCCACGCCGCCGTCCTCGCCGAACTGCTGGCGGACGCCCCCTGACCCCGCCGGACGGCGGGGCGGGGGCCTCGGTCAGGCCCAGAGCTGGCCCTGGAGGACCTCGATGGCCTCCTCCGTCGTGGCCGCCGTGTAGACGCCCGTCGACAGGTACTTCCAGCCGCCGTCGGCGACGACGAACACGATGTCGGCGCTCTCCCCCGCGGCGAGGGCCTTGCGGCCGACGCCGATGGCCGCGTGCAGGGCGGCTCCGGTGGAGACGCCCGCGAAGATGCCCTCCTCGCGCAGCAGGTCCCGGGTGCGGGTGACGGCGTCCGCGGAGCCCACCGAGAAGCGGGTGGTGAGCACGGAGGCGTCGTACAGCTCGGGCACGAAGCCCTCGTCGAGGTTGCGCAGGCCGTAGACGACGTCGTCGTACCGGGGCTCGGCCGCGACGATCTTGACGCCTTCGACGTGTTCGCGCAGGTAGCGGCCGACACCCATCAGGGTGCCGGTGGTGCCCAGGCCCGCCACGAAGTGCGTGATGGACGGGAGGTCGGCGAGGATCTCCGGGCCCGTGGTCGCGTAGTGCGCGCCGGCGTTGTCCGGGTTGCCGTACTGGTAGAGCATCACCCAGTCCGGGTGCTCCACGGCCAGTTCCTTGGCCACCCGGACCGCGGTGTTCGAGCCGCCGGCCGCCGGCGACGAGACGATCTCGGCTCCCCACATCGCGAGAAGGTCGCGCCGCTCCTGCGAGGTGTTCTCCGGCATCACGCACACGATCCGGTAGCCCTTGAGCTTCGCGGCCATCGCCAGGGAGATGCCCGTGTTGCCGGAGGTGGGCTCCAGGATGGTGCAGCCGGGGAAGAGGCGGCCGTCCTTCTCCGCCTGCTCGACCATGTGGAGCGCGGGGCGGTCCTTGATCGAGCCGGTCGGGTTGCGGTCCTCCAGCTTCGCCCAGATCCGCACGTCGGCGGAGGGCGAGAGCCGGGGCAGCCGGACCAGCGGCGTGTTGCCGACGGCCGCGAGCGGGGAGTCGTAGCGCATTACTTCGAGCCGCCGGCCACGGCCGGGAGGATGGTGACGCTGTCGCCGTCCTTGAGCGCGGTGGAGATGCCGTCGAGGAAGCGGACGTCCTCGTCGTTGAGGTAGACGTTCACGAAGCGGCGCAGCTGACCACCGGCGGCCTGGTCGACGATGCGCTCCTCGATGCCCTTGTGCCGCGTCTCCAGGTCCGCGAACAGCTCGGACAGGGTCGCGCCCTCACCGTTCACGGCCTTCTCGCCGTCGGTGTAGGTGCGGAGGATGGTGGGGATGCGGACCTCGATGGCCATGGCAGGCTCCAGTGTCGTGAAGGGCGTAAAACCGTAAGAACGTGAAGGCGCGCGGTTCTTGCGCCCCCGCGCGGGAGGGCTGGATCGCTCAGCCGGCCGGACAGATGGCGCTGGCGAGACGGCACAGGTCGACGTGCAGCCGCGCCACGAGCAGCGGCCCGCCGGGCGTCTCGATGCTCACGTCGTGGGAAACCATGCGGTCATGTTAACGATTCCCGGTCCCCCGTTTGGAGTGTGATCCCGCATCGTGGACCGCATCAGCTCACATACTGGTCAGTAGCCTGCTACGACCTGCACTTCTTCCTCGGTGATCACGCCGTCGACGATCCGGTACGAGCGGAACTGGAACTCGCCGAGGCCGTCCTGGTCGGCCGTGGAGACCAGCACGTAGTGGGCGTTCGGCTCGTTCGCGTACGTCACGTCGGTGCGCGAGGGGTAGGCCTCGGTGGCGGTGTGCGAGTGGTAGACGATCACGGGTTCCTCGTCGCGGTCGTCCAGCTCCCGGTAGAGCTTCAGGAGGTCCTTCGAGTCGAACTCGTAGAACGTGGGCGAGCGGGCCGCGTTGAGCATCGGGACGAAGCGCTCGGGGCGCCCGGTGTCCGCCGGACCGGCCACGACACCGCACGCCTCGTCGGGGTGGTCCTTGCGGGCGTGCTCGACGATCCGGTCGTACAGGTCCTGGGTGAGGGTCAGCATGAGCGACAGGATAGACAGAAGGGCCCTCCCGTACCGAGGCGTGGTACGGAAGGGCCCGAATGTCGGACGGAGTGCCGCGGGGACACGGGTCCCGGCCGGGACGGCGGCCGGGAAGGTCCGGTCCCCGCGGGGTCAGGAGACCTTGTTGAAGGCCGCGCCGCGCGGGTTGCGGGACTTCAGCACCAGGTAGGAGACGCCGAGGATCAGACCCCAGAGCGGGGCGCAGTACAGCGAGACGCGGGAGTCCT
Organism: Streptomyces sp. Isolate_45; assembly: GCF_024721315.2. Classification (GTDB taxonomy): domain Bacteria; phylum Actinomycetota; class Actinomycetes; order Streptomycetales; family Streptomycetaceae; genus Streptomyces. The sequence goes on along the minus strand of NZ_JANFAK020000089.1, from coordinate 9,709 downwards.
TGTCGATGCCCATCATCACGATGACCATCCCGATGAACAGCAGCGCGAACCAGCTGGTCCAGGGGGCGCCGGGGGCGCGGAAGGTGGACTGGGGCAGCTCGCCCCGGTCGGCCTTGGCGCGGTAGCGGATCTGGCAGACCAGGATCATGATCCAGGCCCACATGCCGGAGATGGTGGCGAAGGAGACGACGTAGTCGAAGGCCTTGCCCGGGGCGACGTAGTTGATCCAGACGCCCACCAGCATCAGCGCGGCGGAGAAGGTCGTGCCGAGCAGCGGGGTGCCGTTCTTCGTCAGCTTGGTGAAGAACCTCGGGCCCTGCCCGTTGAGCGCGAGGTCGCGCAGCATGCGACCGGTGGAGTACATGCCCGAGTTGCAGGAGGACAGGGCCGCGGTCAGGACGACGAAGTTGACGATCGCGGCGCCGATGCCCAGGCCCATGCGCTCGAAGGCGGCGACGAAGGGCGAGACGCCCGGCTGGAAGTGCGTCCACGGCACGACCGACAGGATCATGATGAGCGCGCCGACGTAGAAGACGGCGATGCGCCACGGCACGGTGTTGATGGCCTTCGGCAGGGTCTTCTCGGGGTCCTTGGACTCGCCGGCGGTGACGCCGACCAGCTCGACCGCGAGGAAGGCGAACATCACGATCTGGAGGGTCATCAGCGTGCCGCCGATGCCCTTGGGGAAGAACCCGCCGTCGTTCCACAGGTTGGAGACGGACGCGGTCGCCGCGGCGTCGGAGAAGCCGATGGTCAGGATGCCGGCGCAGATCAGGATCATGCCGACGATGGCGGTGACCTTGACCATGGAGAACCAGAACTCCAGCTCACCGAAGAGCTTCACGGAGATCAGGTTGGCGCCGTAGAGGATGACCGTGAAGATCAGCGCGAACGCCCATTGCGGGAAGCTGTCGTCGGTCCAGTAGGCCATGTACTTCGCGGCGGCGGTGACCTCGGTGATGCCGGTGACCACCCAGAAGAGCCAGTACGTCCAGCCGGTCGCATAGCCCCAGAACGGGCCCAGGAACTCGCGGGCGTAGTCCGAGAAGGAACCGGACACGGGGCGGTACATGAGCAGTTCGCCCAGGGCCCGCATGATGAAGAAGATGACCAGGCCCGCGATGGCGTAGGCCAGGATCAGGCTCGGTCCGGCTTTGGAGATCGCCTTGCCCGCCCCGAGGAACAGGCCGGTGCCGATGGCTCCGCCGATCGCGATCATCTGGATCTGGCGGGCCCCGAGTGCGCGGTGATACCCCTCGCCCTCGCCCTGATCGCCCTCGCCGGGCGTCCTGTCGTGCTGCTCGACCTGCACAGAGGTCATGTCTGGTGCGCCTTTCTCCACGCCGACCCGCGCCTTCATCGGCTGCGGATCGGGTCCTCGATCCCCCCGGATACGGATGGAGTTGCACGCCGGCGGTCAGCCGGTTCAAGCAGGCCTCGGAACAGGGGTGGCGTCCCTTCGGCAGTCGTGAAGATTTATCACGGGCTTACGGGAACGGGAGGGGAGGAAGTGTGGCGGAAGGCATAAAAAAATCGGGGCATAGGCCCCGATGGCGATCAGATCACCGCATGGCGGTGATCTGATCGTTATCCGGATTTGAGCGTCCGCTGAGCGAACATGATCTCGATCAGTCGATCATCGGATGAGCGTTTCGATCAACGTTTCCTGGAGGCCGCCGAGCCACAGGTAGGCCATCACCATCGGCTTGCGCGGGTCCTCGTCCGGCAGCCGGAACAGGATGGCGCTCTCGTCGTCCTCGGTGATGTCGAGCCGGGCGGCGATCGTCAACCGCAGGTCGTTGAGGGCGCCGAGCCAACGGTGCGGCAGCTCGCCCGTCAGCTCCAGGACGGCCGCCCCGTCACCGGCGGGGGTGAGCCCGTCCAGGCTGCGCACGACGGCCAGCGCGTCCTCCCGCTTGCGGGTGCGCAGGTCGTTCTCGGTGAAGCGGCGGAACTCCGAGGAGCGGGCCCGCAGCTCCTCCGGGTCGTCCTTCGGTCCCGCGCCGGGACCCCCGTAGGCATCGGGGAAGAGCCGGGCCAGGGCCGGGTCGGACGGGGGCTCGCTCGGGCCGTCGGAGGCGAAGAGCACGGCCAGCGGGTCCGCGTCGGCGGCGGGCTCGGGCTCGCCGGGGCCGATCAGCTCCAGCAGTTGGACCGCGAGCGAGCGCAGGATGGAGATCTCGATCTCGTCCAGCGCGACGGCGGCCCCGGGGCCGCCCTTCAAGGGCTCGAACACGCCGCCCATCAGTTGCGGTCCTGCGAGAGGGTCGCCCAGAGCCCGTAGCCGTGCATGGCCTGCACGTCGCGCTCCATCTCCTCGCGGGAGCCGCTGGAGACGACCGCCCTGCCCTTGTGGTGGACGTCCATCATCAGCTTGGTCGCCTTGTCCTTCGGGTAGCCGAAGTACGCCTGGAACACGTACGTCACGTAGCTCATGAGGTTGACCGGGTCGTTGTGCACCAGGGTCACCCAGGGGACGTCGGGTTCGGGGACCGCGTAGGTCTCTCGGGCCGATTCGGTGCGTTCGATCTCAACGGGAGCAACACTCACTTGTCCCATGCTGCCACTGCCGGGGGGCGGTCGCACAAACGGACCCCCACATCTCGTCACTTTGACGAGATGTGCGCTAGCATCCGTGACATGAACCCTGCGGACCTGGGCCTGCCGGTGGACGTGCCGTCGACAGCGCTCTTCACGGACCATTACGAGCTCACGATGCTGCAGGCCGCCCTGGCCAACGGCACGGCGGACCGCCGTTCGGTCTTCGAGGTCTTCACCCGACGGCTGCCCGAGGGGCGCCGCTACGGAGTGGTGGCGGGGACCGGGCGCGTGCTCGACGCCGTCGAGAACTTCCGCTTCGACGGCGCGGTGCTGGAGTTCCTGCGGGAGCGCGCCGTCGTCGACATGAGGACGCTCGACTGGCTGGCCTCGTACCGCTTCTCGGGTGACATCTGGGGCTACCCGGAGGGCGAGACCTACTTCCCCGGCTCGCCGGTCCTGCGCGTCGAGGGCAGCTTCGCCGAGTGCGTGCTGCTGGAGACCGTCATCCTGTCGATCCTCAACCACGACTCGGCCATCGCGGCGGCCGCCTCCCGGATGTCCTCGGCGGCGGGCGGGCGCCCGCTGATCGAGATGGGCGCCCGGCGCACCCACGAGCTGGCGGCGGTCGCCGCCTCCCGGGCCGCGTACGTCGGCGGATTCACCTCGACCTCGGACCTGGCTGCCGGCTTCCGGTACGGCATCCCGACGGTCGGCACCAGCGCGCACGCCTTCACCCTGGTCCACGACAGCGAGCGGGACGCCTTCACGGCCCAGGTCGCCTCGCTGGGCAGCGGGACGACCCTGCTCGTGGACACGTACGACGTCGCGGAAGCGGTGCGCACGGCAGTGGAGGTCGCCGGCACGGACCTCGGCGCGGTCCGGATCGACTCCGGGGACCTGCTGCTCGTCGCCCACCGGGTGCGCCAGCAGCTGGACGAGCTGGGGGCGACCTCGACGCGGATCGTCGTCACCTCCGACCTCGACGAGTACGCCATCGCCTCGCTGGCGGCGGCGCCGGTGGACGCGTACGGGGTCGGCACCCAGCTGGTCACCGGCAGCGGGCACCCGACCTGCTCGATGGTCTACAAGCTGGTGGCGCGGGCCGCCTCCGCCGACCCGAAGGCGCCGCTGGTCCCCGTCGCGAAGAAGTCCTCGGGCGGCAAGACCTCCCTCGGCGGCCGCAAGTGGGCGGCCCGCCGGGTGGACGCGGACGGCGTCGCCGAGGCGGAGGTCATCGGGACCGGCCCGGTCCCGGCCGCGCTCGCCGGCCACCAGCTGCTGACCCAGCTGGTCAAGGGGGGCGAGGTGGTGGCCCGGGAGTCGCTGGAGACGGTGCGCGAGCGCCACGCGGCGGCCCGGCGACGGCTCCCGCTGTCGGCGACGCAGCTCTCGCGGGGCGAGGCGGTCATCCCGACCGAGTACGTGTGACCGCGGCCGGGGCCGGCGGATCCGCCGCGGGCCCCGGGTTCGGGGAGGGGCGGGGTGGGGCAAGAGCCCCCGCAGGGCCCCGCCGCACCACCCACCCACCGATCCGAAGGACACGCGACATGCACCGCGCACTGATCGTCGTCGACGTACAGAACGACTTCTGCGAAGGCGGCAGCCTCGCGGTCCCGGGCGGGGCCGACGTCGCCGCCGCGATCACCGAGCTCATCGGCCAGAGCACGCCCGGCTACCGGCACGTCGTCGCCACCCGCGACCACCACGTCGACCCGGGCGCGCACTTCGCGCGGCCCCCGGCCGTCCCGGACTACGAGACCTCCTGGCCGGTGCACTGCGTCGCCGGGACCGAGGGCGTCGGGTTCCACCCGAACTTCGCGCCGGCCGTGGCCTCGGGCGCCGTCGCCGCCGTCTTCGACAAGGGCGCGTACGAGGCCGCCTACAGCGGCTTCGAGGGCGCCGACGAGAACGGGGTGACCCTCGCCCGGTGGCTGCGGGACCGGGAGGTCACCGAGGTCGACGTGGTCGGCATCGCCACCGACCACTGCGTCAAGGCCACCGCCCTCGACTCGGCCCGCGCCGGCTTCACCACGCGCGTCCTGCTCGACCTGACGGCCGCCGTGGCCCCCCACACCACCGCGAAGGCCCTGGAGGAGCTCCGCGGCGCCGGCGTCACCCTGGTCGGCGACCGGGCCGCCTGAGGCCCGGCGGGGGCCGCGCGGGGGGCTACGTGCCGCCCAGCAGGGCCCGGATCGGGTGCCAGAGTTCCGCCGCGCGGTCGGGGGCGCAGCGCCACAGGAGGCCGTCGGGGTGGTGCAGGACGGCCGTGACCTCGTCCGGGGTCGGCGGCTGGGCGTTGCCCCGCAGGTAGACCGCCCGCATCCCGAGGTTCCGCAGCCTGGTCAGGGCGCGGGCCCGGTTCGCGGCGTGCACCAGCACGCGGACATTTCCACCTTCACCGGACGGCCTGGGCAGCGTCAGGGCCACCACCACACTGCCTCCGGGCAATCTGACGAAACCTCCACCGGGCATGCTTTTCATCTCCCCCGTCAATAAGAAACTCGCACCACGCATCTAAACGCGATCGGCCGCCGCCCGCTAGAGGGCGACGGCCGATCACGCTTTGACCTGCGGTTTTACCGAATCACTTGCTGGAGGGTCCGACCTCGATCGTCATTTCGGTGCCCTCGTAGGACTCCTTGAGGATCTTGATCTTGGTGTTGGTGTCAGTGACCTTCACCGAGCCGGTCGGGTTCTCGTCGTAGTAGTACTTGCCCTTGCGGTCGTCGAAGACGAGGTTGGTCGGCTTCGGCTTCAGGAAGAGCGACTCACCGTTCTTGTGAAGGGTGAAGGCGTCCGTCGAGTACGCGCTGAAGGTGGCGTCGTACGGCTGGATCTTGTTCCGCAGCAGGGTGCCGTCCGACCACTTCATCGGCTTGGCGTTGGCGTCGATCGGAAGGATCAGGCCCTGGCCGGGGTGCTGGCTGGTGTTGTTGTCCTTCTGGGAGGTGTCCCAGAGCCAGATCAGCAGGCCGTCCTGGTACGGGTAGTGCTCGACCCAGTCGGGACGGGTGTTGGCGTGGCCGAAGTTGTACGGGCCGACCTTGAGGGTCTGGTCGTACGACACGTAGCGGCGGTTCTCGGCCAGGTAGTACTGCGCGTACTCCTTGGTGAAGCCGGCGCCGATCCGCGAGAAGCCCTTGCCCGTCCAGCCGTTGTCGCCGTTCTCGGCGCCGTCGGTGAACAGCGGGGAGCCGTCCGCGGTGAGGGTGACGGCATCGGCCGTGAAGCCCTTGCCGCCCGCGCCGCCGTCCGTCTGGTAGCGGAAGCGGACGTCGACCTTCTTGCCCGCGTAGGCGTCCAGCGGGAAGTTCAGCGACTTCCAGGCACCCGAGACACCGGTCAGCGAGGGGCTGCCGGCCGCGTCGACCGGGAGGGCCGCGCCGTCGGCGGTGCCGGCGAGGGCGGTCCAGTTGGCGCCGCCGTCCGTGGACACCTCGGTGTAGAGGTAGTCGTAGTCGGCCTCGATGTCCCACCAGCCCTTGAGGGACAGGGCGGCGGAGGACTTGCCGGTCAGGTCGACCGAGCGCGTCAGGGTGTTCTTGAGGTCGTCACCCATGTTGCTCCACCACTGCGAGGAGCCCTCGGCGGGAGCGACGATGTCGGTCTTGACCTGCTTCTTCGGCAGCTCGACGACCAGCGCCTGCTTGTCCTTCGTGTTGTACGCGGAGACGCCCAGCTTGTGGGTGGACTTCGTCGCGGCCTTCGCCTGGTCGAAGTTCAGCCAGCCCAGCTGGAGCTTGTCCCAGGCCGTCATGTCGCCCGGGAGGTCGCCTATGGACTCCTTGCCGGTGCCGAGCCAGGAGCCCGCCGACATCAGGGACCAGAAGCCGACGCCGTTCTCGCCGCCACCGGAGGTGTCGTAGAGGTCCGGGAGGCCGAGGTCGTGGCCGTACTCGTGCGCGAAGACGCCGAGGCCGCCGTTCTCGGGCTGCATCGTGTAGTCGCCGACCCAGATGCCCGTGTCGCCGATCTGCGTGCCACCGGCCTTGTTGCCCTCGGGGCCGGTCTTGCCCGCGCTGGTGCCGTAGGCGTACCAGCGGTGCGCCCACAGGGCGTTGGTGCCCTGCGCGCCGCCGCCGGCCGACTCGTCCTCACCGGCGTGGACGACCTGGAAGTGGTCGATGTAGCCGTCGGACTCGTTGAAGTTGCCGTCGCCGTCGAAGTCGTAGCGGTCCCACTGGTCGTACTGGGCCAGCTGCGCCTTGATCTGCGCGTCGGTCTTCCCGGCCTTCTTCTGCGCCTCGGTCCACGCCAGGACGCCGTCCTTGACGGTGTCCCACACGTTGGAGCAGTTGGTCTGACCGCAGTAGTTCGAGCCGTAGCGGGCCTCGTTGTACGGGATCTTGACCCAGTCGGCGACCTCGCCCTCGACCGAGTAACGGCCCGAGGAGGTCTTCTCGTAGTAGGTCTTCAGCGAGTTCTTGCCCTGGCCGGTACCGAAGTACAGGTCCTGGAAGTAGGAACGGCTGAAGTCCTTGCGCCACGCGGTGCTGTTGTCCTGCGCGCGGTCCGGCTGGGCGATCTGGTTGTGCAGCGGACCGGGGGTGCCGCCGTACTTGGGGGCCGGCGGCTTCGGGCCCTCCGGACCGTCCGGGTCGTGCATGGTCGTGTTGTCGACCTGGTCACCGAACTCGACGAGGATCGTGAAGATCTTGTCGGTCTTCTCGCGGCCGAGCTCGACGTACTTCTTGTCGTCGAGCTTCACGACCTTGGAGGCGCCGCGCTGCTCGATGCCCTTCTTGCCCGACAGCACCTGGTCAAGGGCCGCCTCGCGCTGCTGCGCCTGCTGCTTGCTGAACGGGCCTTCGAGGTCGTGCTTGACCTTCTCCTTGGACGGAGCGGTCGGGTCCTGGTGGTCGGCCGCGGGTGCGCCGCCCCAACTGGAGTCGGCGGTGGCCGTGGTGAAGAAAGCGCCGGAAGCTGCGGTCGCGGCCATCGTCACGCCGACGGCGGCGGCACGCAGCGCGCGCTTCCTTGCGGAGTTGCTGGTCACTTGATGTCGTTCCCCTCCCGCGGCCGCAACGTAGGTCGGAACGTCTCCATAGGAGCGGGGGGTTCCGCGCGGCGCGCGTCTCAAGTGACGACATTTGACCGGAGAGTCGAAAGAAAAGACAGACCTTGACTTGTTCCTTACAACTGCACTATGCGGTCAGTCAGTTCCGCTATTCGGACGTTCCGCAGCCTTACGGGTCCTTCCGGGGCGAAGGACCCGCCGCCCCCGCCCCCTCGAAGACTCCTCGAAGACCGGTCGAGAACCCCTCGGGATCGGCCCGTCGATGAGCCGTGTGCGCCCCCCGTGCTCCGATACCGGGGGTGGGGCAACGCTTATCGGCCGGTCGGCTCGGGCATCCCGTCAGGGAGTCACTTGACACGCGCACCTGTCGAGCCCGAGCCCCCTCCCCCGCTCCGAGGACGGAAAACGCCATGCCGCGACCGACTGCCGCACAGCTCGCCTACGGCTCCGCCACCGTCATCGTGTCGACGATCGCCATGCTCCTGCTCTCGCAGACGAGCACGGGGATCGGGGTGGCCGTCATCTCCGCCGCCGCGCTCGCCCTCGGGCTGCTGGTCGCGCTGACGGTGCCCGCGCCGCGCCGCCGCGGCCGGCACGCCGCCCCGACCGGCCGTCAGGACGCCCCGGAGGGGGCCTCCCCGGCCGCCGGTGCCGCGAGGGCCGACGCGGAACACCCCGTACACCACTGATCCCCCGCGCCACCGGGCCCGGCCGCCACCGGGCCCGGACACACGGGTGCGGGCGACCGCCCCCCTTCCGGGGACGGCCGCCCGCGACGGGTCGACCGGATCAGGTCGTCGATCTGACCACCACGGTCTTGGCGACCTTGTCGTGCAGGCCCTGCTTGTACGGCTTGTCGATGAGCATCGACACGATCAGGGCGAGCGGCCACAGGCACAGGCAGCAGACCAGCGTCGGGATCCACAGCAGCGCGGCCCGGCTCAGCGCGGCGTTGGAGGGGGGCACGCTGCCGTCGTTGAGCATCGCGGTGCGCAGGCCCAGCGCCTTCTTGCCGAGGGTCTGGCCGTTCTTCTTGGTGAACCACCAGTCGTAGCCGACGTACGCGATGATCGAGATCAGCGTCCACACCAGGCCGGTACCGCTGTAGGAGCGGGTGATGATCTCGGTCGCGTCCTCGCCGCGGTTCGAGTCGACCATGTACCGGCGCGTGTTGAACGGGAGCTGGATCAGGTAGAGCGGAATCCCGACGATGAGCACGTCGATGACGCGCGCCGCGAGCCGCTTGCCGAAGTCGGCGAGCGGCGGCATCCCGGCGAGCGGATCGGGCATGCCGTGGCCGCCTCCACCGCCGTACGGGTCGCCGCCGGCTCCGTACGGGGGCGGCGGGGGCGGGTACCCGCCGCCCGGGCCGCCGGGGGGCGGCGGAGGGGGGTACCCGCCGCCACCGGGGGGCGGGCCGTACGGCGAGCCACCCGACGGGGGCGTCGGTTCCTGGGGCTTCTTGAGGAACGGGTCGTCCTCGGGCGGCTGGCCCGGCGGCGGCTGGTCGGTGCTCATGGCCCGAGTCGAACCCGGGCCCGTCCGACTCGCAACGGGGCCGCGTCCGTTCGGGGTAGGGACTGCGCCTACCGCGCTACGTAGGTGCCCGCCGCCCTGTCGTGCCAGGCCTGGCGGCGGGTCCGGTCGAAGAGGCCGCGCAGACTGCCCGGCAGCCCGAGGAGGGCGCCCACGAGCCAGCGGCGCAGGGCCGCGCCGAAGGTGGGCGGGCGCAGGGTGGCGACGGCCAGGACGCGGACGCCGAACAGCTTCTTGCCCGGCGTACGGCCCCAGCGGGCGGTGGGCAGCACCTCGTAGAACAGCCCGAAGAGCAGTACGGCGGCCAGCAGGAGGCACCCGTAGCCGGCGGTGGTGGCGTCGAGCAGCCACACGGTGGTGGTGTGCCCGCTCCCCCGGGCGGCATCGACCTTGGCCTGGAGGTGGTCCGTCACCCGGGGCACCAGCGGCACGGCGGCACCGGCCGCGAAGGCGGCGAGGACGACGGAATCCAGGGCGCGGGCCAGGGTGCGGCGGACCAGCCCGGCGGGGCGTACGGCCCGCTCGGCCATGCGCTCGAAGACGGCCCGGGTCGTGGCCGGCGCGGGCGGCCGCGGCGGGTTCTCCGGGAGGGTGGGGCGGCGCCGGGGCGCGGGC
>NZ_JANFAK020000088.1 GCF_024721315.2 Streptomyces sp. Isolate_45 | reverse complement strand
GCGGGATGAACTGCGTCGCGTCCTCGCCCGGGTGGGCCGGGACCGGCGCGATGAACTGCGTCGCGTCGTCGGCGCCCCGCGCGGGCACCGGCGGGATGAACTGCGTCGCGTCCTCGCCCGGGTGGGCCGGGACCGGCGCGATGAACTGCGTCGCGTCGTCGGCGCCCTGCGCGGGCACCGGCGGGATGAACTGTGTCGCGTCCTCGCCCGGGTGGGCCGGGACCGGCGCGATGTACTGGGTCGCCGCCTCCGGCAGCGGCGGGTAGCCGTAGCCGTGCGGCCCGCCCGGCCCTTCGAAGCCGGGGCCGAGGACGTGTCCCTGCGGCGGGTTGCCGTACGGCGGCTGCTCGGGCCGCGGCGGCTGCTGCGGCTCGTACGCCGGCTGCCCGTACGGCGGGGACGGGTACTCCTGCGGCGCGTGCGGGCCCGGCTGCCCGTACCCGGCGCCGCCGTCCGGGCCGTAGCCCTCGGGCTGCGGGTAGGCGTACGCGGGCGGCCCCCACGGCTCCCCGGCCCGCGGCGCCTGCTCGGCGTACGGCGGCTGTTCGGGGTACGGCTGCTGGTCGGCGTACGGCGGCTGCTCGGGGTGGGGCGGCGGCCCGCCCGGATACAGCTGGTCCGGGTGGGCCTGCTGGTCCTGGAACGGGTCGCCGGGGTACGCCTGCTCCGGGTACGGCCGGTCCGGATGCGCCTGCTCCGCGTACCGCTGCTCCGGGTACGGCTGGTCCGGGTAGCCCGCAGCGGCCTCCGGTCCTGCCGGATGTGGCGTCCCGGGCTGGGGGACGCCCCCTTGTCCGTTCTGCGTCACCGGGACTCCTTCTGCCTTCTCCGACGTCTCCCGAAACTACGGCAGCCGTCGGGTCACGCTACCCGGTCCCTCCGCGGACATGTCAGGCCACCTGAACCTCCAGCCGCGCCGCGAACTCACGGACGGCCGCTTCCTCCCGGTACGGCTCCAACCGCACCCGGAAGTCGTCCAGGTACTCGGCGCCCCGGCGCGAACGCAGCGACTCCAGCAGCTCGGCCGCCTTCGTCGCCGTCTGGCAGGCCTGCTCGACCTCCCGCTGCTGGACCTGCGCGGCCGCCAGCAGGAGCAGTCCGATCGCCCGCCGGCGGGCCTTCGTCGCGGGCAGGGCCCGCAGGGCCTCCTCCGCTCGCCGGGCGGCCGCGTCGGCCTGGCCGAGGTCCCGGTGGCAGTGGGCCAGCTCGTCCGCCAGGTAGGCGTGCTCGAAGTGCCGGATCCACACCGGGTCGTCCCCCGACTCCGGCTCGGCCCGCTCCAGCGCCGTGACCGCCCGCCCGGACAGCACCGCCGTCGACCGGGCGTCGCCCAGCAGCGCGTGCCCGCGCGCCTCGGCGGCGTAGAACATGGCCTCCACCCTCGGGGTGACCTGCCCGCGCGTGCCCTCCTGCGCGGCCCGCGCCAGCTGGGCGATCTCCCGCGGATTGCCCAGCTCGGCGGCGAGGTGACTCATGGACGCGGCGAGGACGTAGCCCCCGTACGCCCGGTCGCCCGCCGCCTGGGCCAGCCGCAGGGCCTGAATGTAGTAGCGCTGCGCCAGACCCGGCTGCCCGGTGTCCACGGCCATGTACCCGGCGAGTTCGGTGAGCCGGGCCACGGCCGCGAACAGCGCCCGCCCGACCGGCTCCCGGTAGGAACCGCCGATCAGCCCGGACACCACGGAGTTCAGGTAGTGCACCACCACGGGCCGTACGTGGCCGCTGCCGAAACGGTGGTCGAGCTCGGTCAGGGCCTGCGTCGTCGCCCGGACGGCCTCCACGTCGGACATGCCGACACGGGCACCGCCGCTGCGGGCCACCTGCGGGTCGGCGCCGGTGATCAGCCAGTCGCGGCTCGGCTCCACCAGCGCGGACGCCGCCACGCTCGACCCCGACAGGAAGTCCCGGCGGCCCACGTCACTGCGCCACAGCTCGCAGACCTGCTCGATGGCGCCGATGACCGTCGGGGAGAACTGCAGGCCGACGCCGGAGGCGAGGTTCTTGCCGTTGGCCATGCCGATCTCGTCGATGGTGACGGTCCGGCCGAGTTTGCGGCCCAACGCCTCCGCGATGATGCCGGGAGCCCGGCCGCGCGGCTGCTGGCCGCGCAGCCAACGGGCCACGGAAGTCTTGTCGTAGCGCAGGTCGAGGCCGTGTTCGGCCCCGCACATGTTGACGCGCCGGGCGAGCCCGGCGTTCGAGCACCCGGCTTCCTGGATGAGCGCCTGCAGCCGTTCGTTCGGCTGGCGGGCCACGAGAGGCCTGGCTGCCATGAAAACCCCCTGAAGCCGCGGGTGATCGTTGGAATGATCACTTCCCGCCTGATGTGCGGAGAATCTTCCCCTCCGCGGCTCGTGGCTACCCAGCGACCGCGCCCCAGCCTCCTACGCGCCCCCGCCCGTGCACCGATGCGCCCCGTATGCAGGATCGATGCACCGTCCACCGGCCGGTTTACGCCCGTAACCACCCGTGACGCCGGGAGTTGAGATGGGCGTGGAAGAGACCATCGGAGTCACGGAGACCGCGCCCATCCCCCAGCAGCGGGGCGAACAGCTGCTCGACCATGCCGTGCGGTACGTGGAGGAACGGCACTGGGACGTCTTCGCCGGAACCTGGCTGGAGCACGCGGACGGCCGGGAACTGTGCTCCTGCGGAGCGGCGGACTGCCCCGCACCCGGCGCGCACCCGGCGGTGAAGGACTGGGCGGCCCTGGCGTCGGGCAGCGCGGTGGGGGTCCGTCGGATCTGGGCGAAGCACCCCGCGGCCTCGATCCTGCTGCCGACCGGGCGGACCTTCGACGTACTGGACGTCCCGGACTCCGCCGGCTTCCTCGCCCTGGCCCGACTGGAGCGGATGCAGCGCACCCTCGGGCCGGTCACCCTGACCCCCGACCACCGAATGCTGTTCTTCGTACTGCCGGGCGCCGGGGTGAAGATGGCGGACCTGGTCCGCAAGCTGGGCTGGCTGCCGCACGCCATCGACCTGGCCGCGCGCGGCGAGGGCGACTGGGTCGCCGCGCCGCCCACCCGGCACGGCGGCAGGGGGCCGGTGCAGTGGGCCCGCAAGCCCACTCCCGCGAACCGGTGGCTGCCCGACACCGAGGAACTGATCGACGCCCTCGCGTACGCCTGCGGCAGCGAGGCCGCCGCGGCCCGGGGCCGTCGGGGCGCCTGACCCGCCGCGCCTCCTCGCGTAGGGCCGCCGTAAGTTCATGACATAAGTAACTGCTCACGCCTTCGACCCGCTCCTATGGTGAGAAAAGTACGACCACGGGGAACGGACGAGAGGCAGGCGCATGCCGGACCAGGGTTATGCGGCAGGCGGTACGGGCGGGGCGGACGGCGCGCGAACCGCGCCGGCCGCCGCCGTACGCGTAGAGGGACTGTGGAAGCGGTTCGGCGAGCAGGTGGCCGTCGCGGGGATCGACCTGGAGCTGCCCGCGGGCCAGTTCATCGGGCTCGTCGGCCCGAACGGCGCCGGCAAGACGACCACCCTGTCGATGGTGACGGGGCTGCTGCGCCCGGACGCGGGAACGGTCACGGTCGTCGGACACGACGTGTGGGCCGACCCCGTCGCGGTGAAGTCCCGCATCGGGGTCCTGCCGGAGGGGCTGCGGCTCTTCGAGCGGCTCTCCGGGCGCGAACTCCTCGGATACATGGGCCGCTTGCGGGGGCTCCCCGGCGAGGAGACCGACAAGCGGGCGACGCAGCTGCTGGAGGTCCTGGACCTCGCGGGCGCGCAGCACAAGCTCGTCGTGGACTACTCGACGGGCATGCGCAAGAAGATCGGCCTCGCGGCCGCGCTGCTCCACAACCCCGAAGTCCTTTTCCTCGACGAGCCGTTCGAGGGCGTCGACCCGGTGTCGGCGCAGACCATCCGCGGGGTGCTGGAGCGCTACACCGCCTCCGGCGCCACCGTCGTGTTCTCCTCGCACGTGATGGAGCTCGTCGAGTCCCTTTGCGACTGGGTGGCCGTCATGGCCGCCGGGCAGATCCGCGCGGCCGGCCCGCTGGCCGACGTACGGGGGACCGCGCCCTCGCTGCAGAGCGCATTCCTCGAACTCGTCGGCGCCCAGGACCGCGCCGCGGGCGACTCCCTCGACTGGCTCGGCGGCGCCCGATGAGCACCGCCCCGGCCACCCCGACCGCCCAGGCCGCCCCGGCCGTCGCCGCCGTCGCGGACGTGTCGCTGACCCCGCTGTTCGTCCGCCTCAAGCTCTCCCTGTTGCGCAACGGGCTGAAGGGCTCATCGAAGCGCAAGGCCGCCTGGATCGGCAGCCTCGTCCTCTCCCTCGTCGTCGCGGGGTTCGTGACGCTGGGACTGGCCCTGTTGCGCGGCCACGCCCACGCGGGGACCGTCGTCGTGCTGCTGGCCGCGATCCTGGCGCTCGGCTGGGCGTTCATGCCGCTGTTCTTCCCCACCGGTGACGAGACCCTGGACCCGAGCCGGCTCGTGATGCTGCCGCTGCGCCCGCGGCCCCTCGTACGGGCGCTGCTGGCGTCCTCGTTGGTCGGCATCGGGCCGGTGTTCACGCTGTGCCTGGCCGTCGGCTCGGTGGTGGCGGTGGCCCGCGGCGCGGCGGGCGTGCTGGCCGGCGTCGTGGCCGTCCCGTTGCTCGTCCTCGGCTGCGTGACCCTCGCCCGGGCCGTGGCGACGGCGAACGTACGGCTGCTGACCAGCCGCAAGGGCCGTGACCTCGCGCTGCTCAGCGGCCTGCTGATCGCGGTCGGCGCGCAGGTCGCCAACTTCGCGAGCCAGCGCCTGTTCGAGTCGGGCGGCCTGACCCGGCTGGAGCCCGTCGAGGCGGTCGTGCGGTGGCTGCCGCCCGCGTCGGCCGTCGGCATGGTCGACTCGGCGGGCAGGGGCGCCTACCTGGAGGCCGCCGCGCAGTTCCTGATCACCGTCGCCGCACTGGTCGGGCTGCTTTGGTTCTGGGAGCGGACCCTGACCGGGCTCATGGTCACCCCGGACGGCTCCACCCTCGCCGCCTCCAAGCCCCGCAAGGAACCCGGCTCGGGCGGCTCCTGGTCGCCGCTGGCCGACAGCCGTACGGGCGCCACCATGCAGCGGACGCTGCGGTACGCCGTGCGGGACCCGAAGACGAAGTCGGCCTGGGTGACGGCCCTGGCGATCGGGTTGATCGTCCCGGTGGTCAACGCCCTCCAGGGAGCCGGCTCCGTGTACCTGGCCTGCTTCGGCGCGGGCATGCTCGGCGTCCAGATGTACAACCAGTTCGGGCAGGACACCTCCGCCTTCTGGATGGTCGCCCAGACCATCTCGACCCCGCACGACGCCTACCTCGAACTCCGGGCCCGCGCGGCGGCGCTGGCGCTGGTGATCGTCCCGTACACGGTGCTCGTCACGGCCGTCACGGCCGGCCTGATCGGCGACTGGGGCGCGTTCCCGGCCGGGGTGGGCGTGTCCCTGGCACTCGTCGGGTCGATGCTGTGCACGGGCGCGCTGGCCTCGGCGCACTTCGCGTATTCGATCCCGTCGGACGGGGCCTTCAAGAACGTCGCCCCGGGGCAGGGCGGACTCGCCTGGGCGGGCATCGGGCTCGGCATGCTCGCCTCGGTGCTGATCTGCGCGCCGGTGATCGCGCTGACGGTGTTCCTGCACGTGGCCGACCACCACGACCTGACGTGGATCCTGCTGCCCTTGGGTACCGCCTGGGCCGCCCTGGCCACGTGGGCGGGGCTGCGGCTGGCCGCCCCGGCGGTGTCGCGCAAGCTTCCCGAGATCCTGATGGCGGTCAGCAAGGGCTGAGTCCCCGGCGGCACGCCGCCCCAGGGCCGGCCCCGATCCCGACGAGGGAGGGGGCCGGCCCTTCGTGTGCGGGCCCCGGACGGGAGCGCCGCGCCGGGATGCCGCGCCGGGATGCCGCGGGGCGGGCCCGGACGCGGGCCGGAGGTGATCGAGCGCGTCGTACGGGTGGACGGCTGCCCCGCAGGAGCAGCTGTCGGGTGGGCGCCGCCGTTCGGGGCGACTACTCCCAGGCGGTGGTGTTCTTGCCCACGGGAGCCGTCTCCCAGGCGGTGGTGGCGGTGGTGACGCGGGTGTCGGCGGCGCCGGCCGGGGTGGCCACGGTCAGGGACAGGGCGAGGGCGGCGGCGGCCAGGGCGGAGAAGGAAGCGGTGCGGACGGCCGTGGTCTGGAATCGGGACATGACGAAGCTCCTGGTGGCGGGTCGGGAAGTCCTGGGGGCGCCGCGGGATGCCGCGGGCGGGGCCCTGTGTCGGGCCGGAGGGGATCGGGCGCATCGTGGCCGGGGGCGACGGCTGTCCTGCGGGACCAGCGGTCGGGGCGGCGTACGGGAAGCCCTGGGGTGGTGCGGAGGTCGTGCGGTGAGGTGACTCGTGCTGCTGCGGGGCGGCGGGGCCCCGGGGCGGGCTACTCCCAGGCGGTCGTGGCGGTGACGTGGGTTCCGGCGTCGGGGGCCTGGCCGACGAGGGCGGGAGTGAGGGCGGCGAGGGCGAGCGAGGTGACCGCGGCGGCCTTGACGATCGTGGTGCGCAGCATGGCGTGTCCTTTTCCCGAGCTGGAACGAGTGGGTGTTCCGGGCTGGCGTCCCGCGGTGACGCTTCCTCCGGTCTTGCCCGCCGGGTGGTGTTCCCTGCTGGCGTTCACTACTTTCGTCGCAGGTCAGCAGGGGTGGAAGAGGTTTCAGGTGGACGGAAACGGTCCTGTCCCAATCCGTCCAGGGAGACCGGAGGAGGACTGGAGGAGCCGCTCGTAGTAGGGCGCCACGAGGGGAACGCCGACCCGGGTCACCCGCCAGCCGCGCAGGGCCCGCACCTCGCGGAGGGCGCGCCGGCAGAGGTCCTCCGTGCGGCGCTCCGCCTCGGCGAGGCCGTCCGCGACCACGTACACGCCGACGACCGGGTCCGGCAGGGCGCCGGGATGCGCCGAAACGTGCTCGACCAGGCCTGCGGCGCCGGGCAACGCCCGAATGAACTCCGCAGTGCCCGAAGGGAGTTGGACACCAGGGGTAGGGGCGCGCAGGGCCGCGTGGATCAGAAACATGAGGTCGACCCTTCCGGAAGTGGAGGCCCGAACAAAGCATTGAACGCGGACAGTTCGGTCCTTGGCCGGAAGTGTCCACGGGCTGGTTTCGGCCGATCACTGCGTGCGATGATCTGCGGAACTTGATCAATAAGGCACACACGGGGGGAACCGCTGTGCTAGCCACGCTTGGCCTCGACTCGACTGCCGAGGCCGTGTACCGCGCCATGCTCGCCTTTCCGCGCGAGGGGGTGAAGGCCCTCGGAGACCGTCTCGGCGTGCCCGAGGACGACGTCCGACGCAGTCTCGACACGCTCAGCGAACTGGCTCTGATCCGGCCGTCCTACGAACGGGCCGGCGAGCTGCGCGCGGTCACGCCCGAGGTCGGCATGGAAATCCTGATGGCACGCCAGCAGGCCGAGTTGGCCGCGCAGCAGTTGCGCATCGAGGCCTCTCGGGCGGCTGCCGCCCAGCTCATCGCCGAGTACGCGGACCTCAGCCCGACCGCGACGGCGAGTCCGGGCGTGGAGCAGTTGGTGGGGCTGGACGAGATCCGGTCCAGGATCAGCGGCCTGGCGCACGGGCTCCGGACGGAGCTGATGAGCTTCGCGCCGGGCGGGGGCCACCAGCCGCAGACCCTGGAGGCGTCGAAGCCGAACGACCGGGCGTTGCTGGGGCGGGGGGTGCGGATGCGGTCGTTGTTCCAGGACAGCGTCCGCAACAGCCAGCCGACGGTGGCGTACGCGACGTGGCTGAGCGAGCTCGGCGGTGAGGTGCGGACCGCTCCTGACCTGCCGACCAGGCTCATGATCTTCGATCGGACGTCGGCGGTCATCCCGATCAGCAGCGAGGACAGCGGGGCGGGCGCGGTGATCCTCACCGGGCAGGGCACGCTGACCGCGCTGTGCGCGCTCTTCGAGAACGTGTGGGCCGGGGCGCAGCCCCTGGGGGTTGCGCAGGAACGGGACGAGGGCACGCTCAGCGCGCAGGAGAGCACCGTGATCCGGCTGTTGGCGCAGGGGCTGACGGACGAGGCCATCGCGAAGCGGCTCGCGGTCTCCCCGCGGACGGCCCGGCGTCTGGCCAACGGCCTGATGGAGCGCCTGGGTGCGGCCAGTCGCTTCGAGTTCGGCGTTCGCGCGGTCCAGCGCGGCTGGCTCCCGAGCACGTCGTAGCGGACCGGCGTTCCGGTCCGTGCGCGCCGGGCCCGGTCGGGAGTCCGGCCGCCGCCCTGCGCACGGTCAGGGGCGCGCGGGCACCGGCCGGAGTTCCCTCAGTCAACCCGGGCCCGCTCGCGCGCCGCTGGAGCGGCCCCGCCCGGAGGCCGGGCGGAGCCGTCAGGGCGCTGACGCGGGGCGTCAGGGGGCGTCGGCGGTGACTCCCTCCAGGAAGGGTTCGACGGCCTCGCGCCAGGCGGCCGGCTGGTCGTAGTGGAGGTAGTGGCCGGCGTCCGGGATCTCGGCGTACTGACCGGCCGGAAGGACGCGGACCATCTCCTGGGCCTCGGCGCGGCCCAGTTCGCCGTCCAGGCCGCGGACGACCAGGGTGGGGCAGCGGACCTGGGCGAGTTCCTCCCAGTGGGCGTCGTGCACCCAGGTCTCACGGGCGGTCAGCATCTGGCTGCGGGAGAAGAGCGGGCGCCAGCCGTCCGGGGCCCGGTGCATGACCTCGGCGAAGAACGCGCCTCGGCCGGGGTCGGGCCGCTCCACGCGGGGATCGTCCTCGCCGAACCAGCGGCGGGCGGCGTCCTGCGTGGGGAAGGGCAGCGGCCAGCGGCGGAACCATTCCTCCCATTCCTGCTGGGAGGCCTCGCCGAGGGCCGAGGCCCGCATGTCGCAGATGACGAGGGCCCGGACCAGCTCGGGGCGGCGCGCGGCGAGCTGCCAGGCGGTGAGGGCGCCCATGGAGTGGCCGACGAGGATCACGGGGGCGAGGCCGAGCTGGTCGACGGCCGCCTCGGCATCGGCCACGAAGGCCTCGCGGCCCAGGGGGGTGGAGAAACCCGGTCCGGCGGCGGGGCGGGTGCTGTGGCCGTGTCCGCGCTGGTCGAGGGCCACCACCCGGTGGCGCTCGCCGAGCCAGCGGGCGGTGCCGGCCCAGTGCAGGGCGCGACCCATCAGGCCGTGGAGTAACAGGACTGCCGGACGCAGGGGCTCCGCGGGCGGTTCGCGGAACTCCCAGGCGGCCAGGCGGACACCGTCGGCCCCCGTCACATCGATGCGCTGTACCACCGCAGATGCACCCCCTTCGATCCTCGCCAGAGTATCGAACCTGCATTCGAGAACGGGCGTCTCGCCGACAACACCGCTCTTTCGAGTGACCTTGCTCAAGGATTGGCCGCCGCTGCCGATGGAGATCCTTTCAGCAGGGAGGCGGGCCGCTCGGGGAAGACGGTCCGAAGGGGATGACCTTGAGAGCTCGGGGCTCCAGGTCAGCAAGGGGAGGACCGGTCCCGGCGCCGCGAGGCGCCGGGACCGCCCGTTTCCTCCCGCTCCGCGGGAACCGTCAGCGCTTCGCCACGAACACGTGCGAAGCGGTCTCCTCGTCCAGCTCGGCGGCCTCGCCGCCACTGCCGACGAGCACCCCGCCCGGGGATTCCGTCACGCTCACCACGGAGCCGGGCTGCACGCCCGCGCGCCGCAGCGTGTACATCAGCTGGGCGTCGGTCTGGATCGGCTCGCCGATCCGGCGGACGACCACCGTCTTGCCCTCGCTGCCCGGGTCCAGCTCGGACAGGCTGACCATGCCATCCTCCAGGAACGGATCGGCCTCGGCCTTCTCCCCCAGCTCCTCCAGGCCCGGGATCGGGTTCCCGTAGGGGGACTCGGTCGGGTGACGCAGCAGCTCCAGTACGCGCCGCTCCACCGCCTCGCTCATGACGTGCTCCCAGCGGCAGGCCTCGGCGTGCACCTGCTCCCATTCCAGGCCGATGACGTCGACGAGGAGACACTCCGCGAGGCGGTGCTTGCGCATCACGCGGATGGCGAGCTTGCGGCCCTCGTCGGTCAGCTCCAGGTGACGGTCGCTGGCCACCGCCACCAGGCCGTCCCGCTCCATGCGCGCCACCGTCTGGCTGACCGTCGGGCCGCTCTGGTCGAGCCTCTCGGCGATCCGGGCGCGCATGGGGACCACGCCTTCCTCTTCCAGCTCGAGGATGGTGCGGAGATACATCTCCGTGGTATCGATCAGTCCGGACATTCGTGCCCCTCGGATTGCGTGCGCTGGCCCTGCCCCCAATTCTGACGCATCGGGCCGACAACCGTCCCGCGCCGAGCGTCAAGGCATGTACGGGACATCTCAGGAGCCCTCCGGCGGGCCTTTCGTCCCGGGGATTGACGCTCGTATTGACACGCGCTTGGTCCAGACCGCACGGTGAGCGGCGGACACCGACGTACCCAGCGCACCCCCACCCTGGAAGGGCCTTCGGCGTATGAGCGAGAGCAAGCTGGCCGGGCAGTTCTTCGACGCGGCCATCGGCCTGCTGGAGCGGGTGCGGGACGAGGAGGCCTCGCGCATCAACGAGGCCGGGATCGTCATCGCCGAGGCCGTCGCCTCGGGGAACCGGCTCTTCGCCTTCGGTGCCGGACACTCCTCGCTGCCCGCCCAGGACGTGGTCTACCGGGCCGGCGGACTCGCCCTGATGAACTTCCTCGCCGTACCCGGCACCGCCGGCATCGACGTCATGCCGGCCACCCTGGGCAGCGCGCTGGAGCGGGTCGACGGGCTCGCCGGGGCGGTCCTCGACAGCAGCCCGGCCTCCGACGGGGACGTCCTGGTGATCATCTCGCTGTCCGGGCGCAACGCGCTGCCGGTCGAGATGGCCATGAACGCCCGGGCCATCGGCCTCAAGGTCATCGGCGTGACCTCCCTGGCGTACGCGACGGGCACCCGGTCGCGGCACGTCTCGGGCACCTTCCTCAAGGACCACTGCGACATCGTGCTCGACAGCAAGATCGCGGTCGGTGACGCCGAGCTGAGCCTCGACGGGATCGACGCCCCCTTCGCCCCCGCCTCCACCGTCGTGACCAGCGCGATCATGCAGGCGGTGATGGCGGCCGCGGCCGGTGAGCTGGCCGCGCGCGGCGTCGAGCCCCCGCTGCTGCGTTCGGGCAACGTGGACGGCGGCCACGAGTGGAACGGCCGCGTGATGCAGGAGTACGGCGACCGGATCTTCTTCCGCCACTGACGGCGCGCGGTGCCCGGCCCCCGCCGGGCGTCGCGGGCCGGGCGGGACCTTCACAACACGCCCTGGCACGGGGAGGAAGTGGGCTCGGGGTCGGAGCGGGCCCGCCGTCGGAGCGGGCCGGCCGTCAGAGCGGGCCGGCCGTCGCCAGGTCCAGGTCGGCGGCGACACGGGCCGCGACCTCCTCCGCGTAGAGGGCGTCCGCGCGCTCGAAGGCCGGGCGGGAGGAGCCGCGCAGGAAGGTCAGCGCGCCCAGGGTCCGGCCTCGGCTGCGGAGCACCACGCACAGGGCGTGCGTCGCCCCGGCGGGCCAGTGCCGGGTCCGGGCCCAGCCCTCGTCCTGCGTACCGCCGGGGGTGCTGGCCCGTACGGGGCCGATCCGGTCCAGGGCCTGGAGCGCGGGGTGGGCGCTCTCGTAGCGGACGGGGATGGTGCCCGGTCCCGGGAGCAGCAGGGCGAGGCCGGAGGGGGACACGGCCGAGCGGACGAGCCTTCTGCCCCGGTCGGGGGCGTCGGGTCCCGGCGCCCCTTCGAGGACGTCGACCAGGGCGTGGTCGGCGAAGCCGGCCAGGGCGAAGTCCAGCCGGACGGCGGCGGCCTCGGCCGGGTCGGCGCATTCGGCGGCGGCCCGGCCGGCGCGGTGCAGCTGGTTGGTCCGGAACCGGAGCTGCCCGGTGTCCAGTTCGGCCCGCCGGGCCTCGGTGACGTCCTGGAACAGCCAGCCGACCCCGAGCGGTACGGGTTCCTCCGCGAGGGGTGAGGCCAGCCGCAGGAAGCCGGAGCGCCAGCACCGGCGCCGGACTCCTTCGGCCGTCCGTACGGAGACCCACAGTTCCAGCGGCGACGGCGGCGCCCCTTCCGCCAGTACGTGCTGGAGCGCGCCCTCCAGTTCCTCGACGCCCTGGACGAGGAGGTCCCCGAGGGGTCGGCCGAGGAGTGCGCCGCGGCCCGCCCCGAAGGCGCGGGCCGCGTGCGTGTTGACCACGGCCGGGCGCAGGTCGACGTCGACGAGGACGACGCCCCAGGAGGCGTCGTCCATGAGGGCCTCGCTGAGCGCGATGGAGCGTTCGAGGTCGATCTGGGCGTGGACCTCGCTGAAGGCGCAGTACACGCCGGCGGGTTTGCCGTCGGCGCCGGGGACCCCGGCGGACTGGGTGCGGACGAGGATCCGCCCGCCGTCCTTGGTGAGCAGGGCGAACTCGTGGACCTGGCGTCCGGGCAGGTCCTGGGCGGACATGAGTCGGTCCTGCACGTCGTCGGCGTCGGCGGCGCGCACGGCCCAGCCCGCGAAGCCCTCGCGGCCCACGGCCTCGGCGGCGGACCAGCCGAGGATCCGCTCCGCCTCCCGGTTCCAGTGGGTGATCACGCCGTCGGAGTCGAACGCGCACAGGGCGGCGTCCATCCCGTCCAGCAGCGCTGCGAGCAGATCGTCGGCGGTCTCACCACGACCGGAAGCACTCACCTGGCACCCCCTGCAGGTGTTCGCGTGTGCGGCACGTCGGATCATTCAACTGGAACGTGACGCAGGCCACACCCGGTTCCCGCATTCCTCCCGGAATGTCCTTCGCCACGCGCTTCGGTGCGCCCGTCGACACGCCCTTCGACGGGCCCCTCCGCAGGCCTCCCGAAGGGCCGCTCAGTCCGCGAGGACCAGGAAGACCATCCCGGCCGCGAGGAGCGCGCCGGCGGCCCCCCAGCCCCGCAGCGCGGCCGCCTCGCCGCGCTCCTCGCGCAGGGCCCGGCGCTCGATCCTGCGCCGGACCTCGGGGTCGGCCGCCCAGTCGGGGCCGCGGAGCTCCTGCCAGGCGGCCCGCATCACGGCGATCTCGCGGGTGACGTCGACGTGGTCGTCGTCGACGCACACGAGCTGGACCCGGCGACCGGTCCGGTCGTGGGCGTACGAGAGGACCAGCGGCTGGTTCCGCGCCATGGCCGCGCCGGGATTGGGCGCCGCCCGGATGTCCTGGACGTCCGCCCAGGCCAGCCGGCGGGTTCCGGTGAGGCGGCGGACCCGGATGCCGTCCCGGTCG
Source organism: Streptomyces sp. Isolate_45 (assembly GCF_024721315.2). Taxonomy (GTDB): domain Bacteria; phylum Actinomycetota; class Actinomycetes; order Streptomycetales; family Streptomycetaceae; genus Streptomyces. Next base: position 22,691 of record NZ_JANFAK020000088.1, on the reverse strand, counting down.
ATGGTGGTCGAGCAGCGCCGGAAGGCCCGTACGAGCCAACCGAACAGGGCGACGACCAGGGCGGCGATCAGCGTTTTCACGCCGGGGGCCACGTGCTCCATGGTCAGCACGACCAGCAGCACGCAGGGCGTTCCGATCCCGACCGCGAGGTGGACGCCCGCGAGCCGCGCGGGCCGGACCCGGTAGTCGCGCGGCAGCAACCCTGCGCCCATGACACCCCTCCCCCGCTGCGGGACGGCCACGGCCAGTGTAGGAAGGAACTCCGGTGCCGGATAGGTGAGTTGCGGCCGTTCCGGTAGGTCCCGATAAATAAGTTGAGGGCCCGGCGGAGCGGATTTAGGCTCTGGAGCACACGAGAAGGGAGGTGGTTACCGCAATGTACGGAAACCGGACGCGTGAGGTGGCTGCGGGCTGACGGCCCGTTGTCGCAACGCACCCAGTGCGGTGCCCGGCGCAGCCGTCAGGCGCCAATCCCAAGCAGTCACCCGACCCGCGGGCTCGCCGGTACGTCCGGCCGGCTCCTCTCACTGCAGGAGAGGAACCCGAGCCCGCGGGTCGCCTGCGTTCCCGCGCCTCCCTGACCTGCGCGCCTCCCGGACCCCGCCGGGGACGCCCTACGGGCAGAGCCGCTCGATCCGCCACTTCTCGCCGTCCAGGACGTAGCGCAGCCGGTCGTGCAGGCGGTTCTCGTGGCCGTTCCAGAACTCCACCGCGTCGGGCACCACCCGCACCCCGCCCCACTCCGGCGGCACCGGAACCTGCTCGCCCTCCGGGTAGCGCTCGGCCAGCTCCGCGTACCGGCGGTCCAGCTCCTCCCGGGAGCCGATCACCCGGGACTGCTCGCTCGCCCAGGCGCCCAGCTGGGAGCCGTGCGGCCGGGAACGGAAGTACGCGGCGGTCTCGTCGCGGCCGATCCGGGAGGCGGTGCCGGTGACGACGACCTGGCGGGCGATCGGGTGCCAGGGGAAGAGCAGCGACACGTACGGGTTCGCGGCGATCTCGACGCCCTTGCGGGAGCCGTAGTTCGTGAAGAAGACGAAGCCCCGCTCGTCGAACCGCTTCAGCAGCACCGTGCGGGTGCTGGGCCGCCCGTCGGGGGTCGCGGTGGCGACGACCATGGCGTTGGGTTCGAAGACGTGCGCGTCGGCCGCCTGCTGGAACCAGCGGCCGAACTGCTCCATCGGCCCGTCCGCGAGGCCCTCCTCCCGGACGATCTCGGAACGGTACTGCTTGCGCATGACGGCGGGGTCAAGGTCCTGATCGCTCACGCGGCCATCCTGCCGCAGGACGCCGGCCGACGGTGTGCCGTATGTCACGCTTCCGCAGGACATCCGGAGCGGACAAAATCTTGGGGCCGGTCCGAGGGCCCCCGTACGGATGACCTTCGGCCGTGCCGGGCATCAACGGGGATGACCGCGCCGGACCGCGAATCACGCCGGGAGCCGCGCGTGTTCGCACTATCTGAGGAGCCGCCTGATGTCCGATTTCGTACCCGGACTCGAAGGGGTCGTCGCGTTCGAGACCGAGATCGCCGAGCCCGACAAGGAGGGCGGGTCGCTCCGCTACCGGGGGGTGGACATCGAAGACCTGGTCGGACACGTCTCCTTCGGGAACGTCTGGGGCCTGCTGGTCGACGGTGCGTTCAACCCGGGGCTGCCGGCCGCCGAGCCCTTCCCGATCCCGGTGCACTCGGGTGACATCCGCGTCGACGTCCAGTCCGCGCTCGCCATGCTCGCCCCCGTGTGGGGCCTGAAACCGCTGCTGGACATCGACGAGCGGACCGCGCGCGACGACCTGGCACGGGCCGCCGTCATGGCGCTGTCGTACGTCGCCCAGTCCGCCCGCGGCCAGGGCCTGCCGATGGTGCCGCAGCGCGAGATCGACAAGGCCGAGTCCGTCGTCGAGCGGTTCATGATCCGCTGGCGGGGCGAGCCGGACCCCAAGCACGTCAAGGCCGTCGACGCCTACTGGACGTCCGCCGCCGAGCACGGCATGAACGCCTCCACCTTCACCGCCCGCGTCATCGCCTCCACCGGCGCCGACGTCGCGGCGGCGCTGTCCGGGGCGGTCGGCGCCATGTCGGGCCCGCTGCACGGCGGCGCCCCGTCCCGCGTGCTCGGCATGATCGAGGAGATCGAGCGCACCGGCGACGCCGTCGCCTACGTGAAGAAGGCCCTCGACAAGGGCGAGCGCCTGATGGGCTTCGGACACCGCGTCTACCGCGCCGAGGACCCCCGCGCCCGCGTGCTGCGCCGCACCGCCAAGGAACTCGACGCCCCGCGCTACGAGGTGGCGGCCGCGCTGGAGAAGGCCGCCCTGGAGGAGCTGCACGCGCGCCGCCCCGACCGGGTCCTCGCCACCAACGTGGAGTTCTGGGCCGCGATCATGCTGGACTTCGCGGAGGTCCCGGCACACATGTTCACGTCCATGTTCAGCTGCGCCCGTACCGCCGGCTGGTCGGCGCACATCCTGGAGCAGAAGCGGACGGGCCGCCTGGTGCGCCCGTCGGCCCGCTACACCGGTCCGGGCCGTCGTGACCCCCGCGACATCGAGGGCTGGGCCGACATCGCCGAGACGGCCTGATCCTCCCAGGACCCCCTTTCGCACGACGGGCGCCGCACCCTCACCGGGGTGCGGCGCCCTCGCCACGTACGGAGCCCCCCGTGTCCAAGATCCCCTACCTCGTCCTCGCCGTCGGCGCGCTGGTGACCGCGGTGTGCCTGCTGCGGCGGCGGACGGTCCTGCACGGGCGCGGCGTCGCGGTCACGGCCCGCTGCTCCGCCGTGCGCCGGCCCGCGCACGGCGGGGAGGCCCGGATCACGCTGCGCTACCCGGCGCCGGACGGACGCACCCGCACGCACGAGGCGGGCCAGCGGGAGTGCCCGCCGGGGACCCGCGAGGGCGACCCGGTGGAGGTGCTGTACGACCCCCGGGACCCGTCCCGGGCGGGTACGGCGCTCACGGCACGGAAGTCCCCCTGGCGGCACTACGACCTGTACGCCCTGATGGGCGTGTCCCTCGGCATCGCGGTGGCGGCGGCGGCCCGGATCTGACGTGGGGGGCGTGGCGGCCGGGTTCAGGTCAGGGTCGCGTCCAGGATGCGGGACCACTGGGCCACCACGCGGGCCCGGCGGGCCGTGTCGTCGGTGAGGACGTTGGCCAGGCCGAGGCCGCGGGCCATGTCGAGGAGGCCCTGCACGGTCTCCCGTACGCCGGGCACGGACTCGTCGGCGCCCAGCAGCTCGACCGCGATGCGGTGGGTCTCGCGGCCGACCCGGGCTTCGAGGTCGGTGACCTGCGGGCGCAGTTGCTCCTCGTTGGATGCGGCCACCCACAGCTGGAGCGCGGCCCGGAACAACGCGCCCGTGAACAGGTCGACGATGGCCTCGACCACGGCCGGGCGGGGGGCCGGGGCGGCGTGGAACAGCTCGCGCAGGGCGGTGGAGCGTTCCTCGGCGACGAACGCGACGGCCGCGGTGAAGAGGGCTTCGCGGGTCGGGAAGTGGTGCTGGGCGGCGCCCCGGGAGACCCCGGCCCGTTCGGCGACGACGGCGACGGTGGAACCCGCCCAGCCGTGTTCCGCGAGGCAGGCGACGGCGGCCTCCAGGAGGTGGCGTCGGGTGACCCGGCTGCGGGCCTGCTTGGGGCCGGTCAACGTACCCATGCCGCGTCCCGGCGCTCGAAGCGGGCGGTGATGCCCTCGCGGGCCTCGGCGGAGGCGAAGACCGCCGCGGACAGCTCCGTCAGGCGGGCGCCGTCGCGGTCCAGGGACTCCCGTACCGCGGCGGTGGCCAGGGCCTTGGTGGTGGCGAGGGCCTGCGGGGCGGCCCTGCGCAGGCCGTCGAGCACGGGGGCGAGCGCGGTGTCCACGTCGTCCTCGGCGTGCAGGGTGAGCAGGCCGATGCGGGTGGCTTCGGCCGGGCCGAAGACTTCGGCGGTGAGGAAGTAGCGGGAGGCGGCGCGGGGGTCGAGGCGGGGCAGCAGGGTCGCGGAGATCACGGCGGGGGCGAGGCCCAGGTGGGTCTCGGTGAACGCGTACGTGGACCGCGGGCCGGCGGCGGTGATGTCGCAGGCGCCGAGCAGGCCGAGGCCGCCGGCGCGGACGTGGCCGGTGACGCGGGCCACGATCGGCTTGGGGAGTTCGGTCGCCTCGCGCAGCAGCGCGAGGAAGTCGGCCGGGTCGCAGGGGGACTTGAGGTCGGCGCCGGCGCAGAAGGTGTTGCCGGTGTGGGTGAGGACCACGGCTCGGGTGTCGGGGTCGGTGGCGGCTTCGGCGAGGGCGGTGCGGAGGTCTGCGACCAGTTGCGCGGAGAGGGCGTTGCGGGTGGGGGGGGAGTTCAGGGTGAGGGTGGTGATGCCGTTCGCCTGGCCGGCGTTTACGAGGGGGGGCATGGGTCCTCCGGACCGGCGGGGTGGGTGGGGTGGGTGCGGGTGCGGGTGCGGGTGCGGGTGGGTGCGGGTGAGTGGGGTGGGTGGTGGTGCGGGTGCGGGTGGGTGCGGGCGGGTGGGGTGGGGCGGGCGGGCGGGGACGGGGTGGGGTGCCGTCCGGGATGGGCATGATTTATGGCGCCCGTTCCGGGTCTGAGTTTGCGGGCGGGGGTGTGCGCCAACAAATCACGTTTTACATCCCGGACGGCACCCCACCCCGTCCCCGCCCTGGGTGGGCCCGCCCCAGGGGCCCCTCCCTGGGGGCCCCGCCTTGGGGCCCCGCCTTGGGGCCCTCCCTGGAGGCCCCGCCTGGAGGCCCCGCCTGGGAGCCCTTCTGGGAGCCCTTCTGGGAGCCCGCCGGGCAGCCCTCCCTGGGGGGGGTGTCTGGGAGCCCTCCCTGGGGGGCCGTCTGGGAGCCCTCCCTGGGGGCCGTCTGGGAGCCCTTCTGGGAGGCGTCGCTGGGGGCCGTCCGGGGAGCCCTTCATGGGGCTTCTAGTAGGACTTGGGGAGGCCCAGGGTTTGGTGGGAGATGAAGTTGAGGATCATTTCTCGGCTGACCGGGGCGATGCGGGAGACGCGGGCCGCCGTGATCAGGGAGGCCAGGCCGTACTCGCGGGTGAGGCCGTTGCCGCCCAGGGTGTGGACGGCCTGGTCGACCGCCTTGACGCAGGCTTCGGCGGCGGCGTACTTGGCCATGTTCGCCGCTTCACCGGCGGCCATGTCGTCGCCCTCGTCGTAGAGGTGGGCGGCCTTCTGCATCATGAGGCGGGCCAGTTCCAGCTCGATGTGGGCGGCCGCCAAGGGGTGTGCGATGGCCTGGTGGCTGCCGATGGGCTCCCGCCAGACCTGGCGGGTCTTCGCGTAGTCGACGGCCTTGGCGAGGGCGTGGCGGCCCATGCCGATGGCGAAGGCCGCCGTCATGATCCGCTCGGGGTTGAGGCCGGCGAAGAGCTGGAGGAGGCCGGCGTCCTCGTCGCCGACGAGGGAGGACGCGGGGAGGCGGACCTCGTCCAGGGTGAGTTCGAACTGCTTCTCCGCCGCCTGGAGTTCCATGTCGATGACGGTGCGGCCGAAGCCGGGGGTGTCGCGGGGGACGATGAACAGGCACGGCTTGAGACGGCCGGTGCGAGCGTCCTCGGTGCGGCCGACGATGAGGGTGGCGTCGGCGATGTCCACGCCCGAGATGAAGACCTTGCGGCCGGTGAGGATCCAGTCGTCGCCGTCGCGGCGGGCGGTGGTCGTGATGCGGTGGGAATTGGACCCGGCGTCGGGTTCGGTGATGCCGAAGGCCATCGTGCGGGTGCCGTCGGCGAGGCCGGGGAGCCAGGTCCGCTTCTGGTCCTCGGTGCCGAAGCGGGCGATGACCGTGCCGCAGATGGCGGGTGAGACGACCATCATGAGGAGCGGGCAGCCCGCCGCGCCGAGTTCCTCCAGGACGATGGAGAGTTCGGCGATCCCGCCGCCCCCGCCGCCGTACGCCTCGGGGAGGTTGACCCCGAGGTAGCCGAGGCCTGCGGCGTCGGCCCACAGCTCGTCGGGGTGGCCGCCCTCGCGGGCGACGCGGGCGAGGTAGTCGCGGCCGTACTTCTGGCCGAGGGCGGCCACCGCCGTGCGCAGGGCCTTGTGTTCGTCGGATTCGATGGTGGGGCTCATGTCTGCGTTTCCTCCTGGACTACGGCGAGCAGGGCGCCGAACTCGACCTGTTGGCCGGGGGCGGCGTGGAGCGCGGTGAGCGTGCCGGAGGCGGGGGCGAGGACGCGGTGCTCCATCTTCATGGCCTCCAGCCAGAGCAGGGGCTGCCCGGCGGTGACGGCGGAGCCGGGGGCGAGGCCCTCGGCCACGCGGACGACGGTGCCGGGCATCGGGGCGAGCAGGGAGCCGGGCGCGGTGTGGTCCTCGGGCTCGGGGAACCGGGGGACGGGGAGCAGGGTGTGCGCGCCGAGCGTGGAGTCGACGTGGACCTCGCCGGTGTGCGGATTGTGTTTCACGTGAAACACGCGTCGGACGCCGTGGACTTCCAGGGTGACGCGGGTGGGGGTGGCGGCGAGGACCTTGATGTCGGGGTGGTCGACGAGGACGCCGCCCTGCTGGTAGCGGGCCGTGTACGCGGTTCCGGACACCGTGTAGCTGCGGGTCTGCGGTTGCGAGCGGACGTTGCGCCAGCCGCCGAGGCGGCCGGCGAGGGAGGCGCCCGGGACGGGGGCCGCTTCGGCGAGGGCGGCGGCGAGGACCGCCGTGGTGGGGTCCGGGGTGTTCGCGGTGAGGGCGGCGAGGTGGCGCTCGTAGAAGCCGGTGTCGGGCCGGCCCGTGGTGAACTCCGGGTGCCGCAGGGAGCGTACGAGGAGGTCCCGGTTGGTGGTGAGGCCGTGGACGCGGGCCCCGGCCAGGGCGTGGGCGAGGACACGGACGGCTTCGGCGCGGGTGGGGGCGTGGGCGATGACCTTGGCGAGCATGGGGTCGTAGTGCACGCCGACGGTGTCGCCGTCGGCGAAGCCGGTGTCGACGCGGAGTCCGCCGGGGACGTCGAGGGTGTGCAGGACGCCGGTCTGGGGCCGCCAGTCGTGGGCCGGGTCCTCGGCGTAGAGCCGGGCCTCGACGGCGTGGCCGGTGGGCTGCGGCGGGGTGAGGGGCAGGGCGGCGCCCTCGGCGACGCGCAGTTGGTGGGCCACCAGGTCGAGGCCGAAGACGGCCTCGGTGACGGGGTGTTCCACCTGGAGGCGGGTGTTCATCTCCAGGAAGTACGGGCGGCCGTCGCCGGTGACGAGGAACTCGACGGTGCCGGCTCCCTCGTAGGACACGGCGCGGGCGGCTGCGACGGCGGCCTCGTGGAGGGTGGCGCGCAGGGTGTCGGACAGGCCGGGGGCGGGGGCCTCCTCGATGACCTTCTGGTGGCGGCGTTGGAGGGAGCAGTCGCGGGTTCCGAGCGCCCAGACGGTGCCGTGGGTGTCGGCGAGGACCTGCACCTCGACGTGGCGACCGCGCTCCACGTAGGGCTCGGCGAAGACCTCGCCGTCCCCGAAGGCGGAGAGGGCCTCGGCGGAGGCCGCGTCGAGGGACTCCTTGAGGGTGTCGAGGTCCCGTACGACGCGCATGCCGCGGCCTCCGCCGCCGGCCGCGGCCTTGAGGAGGAGGGGGAGGTCGGCGGAGGTGGCGGCGGCCGGGTCGACGGGGTCGAGGAGGGGGACGCCCGCGGCGCGCATGAGGTCCTTGGCCCGGGTCTTGGAGGCCATGGCCTCGATCGCCTCGGGGGGCGGCCCGATCCAGGTCAGGCCGGCGGCCCGGACCCGGCGGGCGAAGTCGGCGTTCTCGGAGAGGAATCCGTATCCGGGGTGGACGGCGTCCGCGCCCGCCTTCCGGGCCGCCTCGATCAACAGGTCGGCGCGCAGGTAGGTGTCGGCGGGGGCGGCGCCGGGCAGTCGGACGGCGGCGTCGGCGCAGCGGACGTGCAGGGCGTCGGCGTCGGGGTCGGAGTGGACGGCGACGGTGGCGAGGCCGAGGGCGCGGGCCGTGCGCAGGATCCGGACGGCGATCTCGCCCCGGTTGGCGACGAGGAGGGAGGTGATGGTCATCTGCGGGCTCACATCCGGAAGACGCCGAAGCCGCCACGGGCGCCCTCGACGGGGGCGTTGTGGACGGCCGACAGGCACAGGCCGAGGACGGTGCGGGTGTCGCGGGGGTCGATGACGCCGTCGTCGTACAGCCGCCCGGACAGGAACGTCGGCAGGGACTCGGATTCGATCTGCGCCTCCACGAAGGCGCGCATCCCGGCGTCCTGTTCCTCGTCGTACGGGAGGCCCTTCGCGGCGGCGGACTGCCGGGACACGATGGACAGGACGCCGGCGAGTTGGGCCGGGCCCATGACGGCGGATTTGGCGCTGGGCCAGGCGAAGAGGAAGCGGGGCTCGTAGGCCCGTCCGCACATCCCGTAGTGGCCGGCGCCGTAGCTGGCGCCGATGAGGACGGACAGGTGCGGGACGCGGGAGTTGGAGACCGCGTTGATCATCATCGAGCCGTGTTTGACGATGCCGCCCTGCTCGTACTCCTTGCCGACCATGTAGCCGGTGGTGTTGTGGAGGAAGAGGAGGGGGATGTCGCGCTGGTTGGCGAGCTGGATGAACTGGGCGGCCTTCTGCGACTCGGCGCTGAACAGCACGCCCTGGGCGTTGGCGAGGATGCCGACGGGGTAGCCGTGCAGGGTGGCCCAGCCGGTGACGAGGCTGGGCCCGTAGAGGGGCTTGAACTCGTCGAAGTCGGAGGCGTCGACGATGCGGGCGATGACCTCGCGCGGGTCGAAGGGGGTCTTGAGGTCGGCCGGGACGATCCCGAGGAGTTCCTCCGGGTCGTGGAGCGGCTCGGCGGCGGCCGGCGGGTCCTGGTACGGCTTGCGGTGGTTGAGCCGGGCCACGACTCGGCGGGCCTGGCGGATCGCGTCGTACTCGTCGAGGGCGTAGTGGTCGGCGAGGCCGGAGGTGCGGGCGTGCATGTCGGCGCCGCCGAGGGACTCGTCGTCGCTCTCCTCACCGGTGGCCATCTTGACCAGCGGCGGACCGCCGAGGAACACCTTCGAGCGGTCCTTGATCATGATGGTGTGGTCGGACATGCCGGGGATGTAGGCGCCGCCCGCGGTGGAGTTGCCGAAGACGACGGCGACGGTCGGGATGCCGTCGGCGGAGAGCCGGGTGAGGTCGCGGAAGATCGCGCCGCCCGGGATGAAGATCTCCTTCTGGGAGGGCAGGTCGGCGCCGCCGGATTCGACGAGGCTGACGCAGGGCAGCCGGTTCTGCCGGGCGATCTCGTTGGCCCGCAGGGCCTTCTTCAGGGTCCACGGGTTGCTGGCGCCGCCGCGGACCGTGGGGTCGTTGGCGGTGATCAGGCACTCGACGCCCTCGACGGTGCCGATGCCGGTGACCATGGACGCGCCGACCGGGTAGTCGCTGCCCCAGGCGGCGAGCGGCGACAGCTCCAGGAACGGGGTGTCGGGGTCGAGGAGCAGCTCGACGCGTTCGCGGGCCAGGAGCTTGCCCCGGTCGCGGTGGCGGGCCGTGTACTTCTCGCCGCCGCCCGCGAGGGCCTTGGCGTGTTCGGCGCGCAGGGCGTCGAGGCGTTCCAGGGCGGCCGTACGGGCCGTCGTGTGCTCGGGGCTGCGGGGGTCGACGGTGGTGCCGAGGCGGGTCATGGGCGGGTCCCCTCCGGGGTGGACAGGAGGTCGGTCGGGATGTCCGGGCGGCGGGCGCGGGTCCCCTCCGGGGTGGACAGGAGGTCGGTCGGGATGTCCAGGCGGCGGGCGCGGAGCCATTCGCCGAGGGCCTTGGCCTGCGGGTCGAAGCGGTGGCCGGAGGCGACGCCGGCGCCGAGGATGCCGGTGACGGTGAAGTTCAGGGCCCGCAGGTGGGGGAGTTCGTGGCGGGTGACGGGCAGCTCGGCGGTCTCCGGGAGCAGGGTGCGCAGGGTGTCCACGGTGAGCGTGCGGAGCAGCCAGTCCCACGCGGGGGCGCTCTCCACCCAGACGCCGATGTTGGCGTCGCCGCCCTTGTCGCCGCTGCGGGCGCCGGCGACCGCGCCGAGGGGGGCGCGGGTGGTGGGGGCCGGCGGGGTGTGCGGGCTCGCGGGGTTCTGAGGGGGCGTGGAGTTCGCGGGGCTCTGCGGGGGTGTGGGGTTCTGAGGGGGCGCGGAGTTCGCGGGGCTCTGCGGGGGCGTGGAGTTCGCGGGGCTCTGCGGGGGTGTGGGGTTCGCGGGGCTCTGCGGGTGAGTGGAGTTCGTGGGGCTCTGCGGGGGCGTGGAGTTCGTGGGGCTCTGCGCGAGCGCGGGGCTCTGCGGGCTCGCAAGGGGCTTTTCGTCCGCGCCGGGGTGGGTGTCCTTGCCCGGCTCGTCCGCCGGTTCCCGCGGCGGCGGGGCGGGTACGGGGAGGCGGGTGCCGTCGGGGAGGACGGCGGTGTGGGGGACGGAGTCCGCCGGGACCGGGGCCGAGGTGAAGACCCCGTACGGCTGGGCCGGTCCGGGCGGGGCGGTGACGTGGAAGCCGGGGTAGCTGCCGAGGGCGAGTTCCACGGCCGCCGAGGTCAGCGCCCGGCCGACCCGGTCCGGGGAGGCGTCGCGGACGACGAGGCGCAGCAGGGCGCTCGCGGTCTCCTCCGTGTCGGCGTCTTCGTGGTCGGTCCGGGCCAGGGTCCAGGTGACCGTCCCCACCTCCGCGAGGGGCTCCGCGAGTTGCGCGCGGACCAGGGCGGCCTTGGCCTCGATGTCCAGGCCGGTCAGGACGAAGACCACCTCGTTGCGCCAGCCGCCGATGCGGGTCACACCCACCTTGAGGGTGTCCGGCGGGGCCTCGCCCCGAACCCCGGTGACACGGACCCGGTCCTGCCCCGCGGCCGTGAGGCGGACGGTGTCCAGGCGGGCCGTCACGTCCGGGCCGAGGTAGCGGGCGCCCTGGGTCTCGTACAGGAGCTGGGCCGTCACCGTGCCCGGGGTGACGGCCCCGCCGGTGCCCGGGTGTTTGGTGATGACGGCCGAGCCGTCCTCGGAGACCTCGGCGAGGGGGAAGCCGGGGCGGCGGACGTCGTGGGCGGTGAAGAAGGCGTAGTTGCCGCCGGTGGCCTGGGTTCCGCACTCCAGGACGTGGCCCGCGACCACCGCACCGGCAAGCCGGTCCCAGTCGTCGGCCGCCCAGTCGAACCACCAGGCGGCCGGCCCGCTGACCAGGGCGGCGTCCGTCACCCGGCCGGTGACGACGATGTCGGCGCCGGCCCGTAGGCAGGCGGTGATGCCGGCCCCGCCGAGGTAGGCGTTGGCGGTGAGCGCGCCGTCCTCGTACGGCATCAGGTCGTCGCCCTCGACGTGGGCGACGGAGACGGGGATCCCCGCCTTGGCCGCGAGGGCGCGGACGGCGTCGGCGAGGCCCGCCGGGTTGAGTCCGCCGGCGTTCGTGACGATCCGTACGCCCTGCTCGTGGGCCAGGGCCAGGCAGTCCTCCAGCTGGCGCGGGAACGTCTTGGCGTAGCCGAGGCCGGGGTCCTTCAGCCGGTCGCGGCCGAGGATCAGCATGGTGAGTTCGGCGAGGTAGTCGCCGGTCAGGACGTCGAGGGGGCCGCCGGTCAGCATCTCGCGCATCGCGGTGGCGCGGTCCCCGTAGAAGCCGGAGGCGTTGCCGATGCGCAGGGGGCGGCGGCTCACCGCGGCCCGGCCTGGGGGGTGCGTCCGGCGCCGGCCGGGCCGGCGAAGGCCTGCGCGATGTCCAGCCACCGGTCCGCGTCGGGGCCGGTGGCCGTCAGCGCGAGGTCGTCCCGGTGGGCCCGTTGGGTGACCAGCAGGCAGAAGTCGAGGGCCGGCCCGGAGACCCGCTGCCCGGCGTCGACCGGGCCGTACGTCCAGGGGTCGCCGCCGTCCGGTGCGAGGAGTTCCACCCGGAACTCCGCCGATGGCGCCGGCAGTCCCCGTACCGCGTACGCGTAGTCGCGGGCCCGTACGCCGATCCGGGCGACGTGCCGCAGCCGGGCGGTCGGGGTGCGGCGGACGCCGAGGGCGTCGGCGACGTCCTGGCCGTGGGCCCAGGTCTCCATCAGGCGGGCGCCCGCCATCGAGTTGGCCTTCATCGGCGGCCCGTACCAGGGGAAACGGGCGTCGGGCGAGGCCGCGTCGAGGGCGGCGTCGAGGGCCACCCGGCCGGCCCGCCAGCGGGCGAGCAGCTCGGCGGGCGGCAGCGCGGCGCCCTCGGCGGCGCCGTCGTCGACGAACGAGTCGGGAGCCTTGAGCGCCTCCCGCACCATGTCCCCGAAGCCGTCGGCGTCGGTGAGGGCGAGCAGCGAGGCCCGGTCGGTCCAGTGCAGGTGGGCGATCTGGTGGGCGATGTCCCAGCCGCTCGCGGGCGTGGCCCGCGCCCAGTCCGCGGAGGGCAACTCCGCTACGAGGGAGTCCAGTTCACCTCCCTCCGCACGGAGATCGGCGAAGACGGCGACGGCGGACGGATCGGGCACGGTTGCGCTCCCCTGCTCGGCGTGGGGGAAGCCTGGCACCCGCCGAAGAAACAATCAAGCACGCTTGCATGGTTTTCTCGCGGACCGCTCCCTTCCCGCCAACCGGGCCAACCGGGCCGAATCGGGAGGGGTTTGCCGTTCGGGATGGTCCGGCGCGGCACGGGCCGGTGCCGGGCTCCGGGGCGGGTGGAGGGGTTTCGGTCGGGCGGGTGGGAGTTCGGGAGGAGGTCGCGCCGGCGCGTCGATACTGGGGGCTTCGCTCCGGGCCCGGGAGTGCGCCGTCGCAGCCGAACACGTCCATGTCACCTCGACGAAGAGGATGAACCGCCGTGAACCCAGCCGACCCGGCCGACCCGTCCACCCTGCCGACCCCGTCCGCCCCGTCGACCCCGACCGACCAGACCGCCCCGTCGACCCCGACCGCCCCGTCGACCCCGTCCGCCTCGTGCACCCCGCCCGTGGGTTCCCTCCATCCCGAGCTCGACGCGGCCGCCCTCGGGTCCTTCGCCGCCGCGCTGGAGAGCGGCGACCCCTCCGGGTTGCCGCCCGCGCGGGCAGCCGAGGTGGAGGCCGTCCGGTCCGTCGCCGTGTTCAGTCGGGGCCGGGTGGCCGGCGCGGGCGGTGTCCTGCTCGACGCCGCGCTGTGGCGGCGCAAGGGTTCCGGGCCGCGGCCGGTCGTCGTGATGCCCGCGCCGTGGACGAACCTGGGCTGGGTCGCGTACGCGGTCCGGGCCAGTGCGTTCGCGACCCGCGGCTACGACGTCCTCGCCTACACCCCCCGCGGCTTCGGAGCCTCCGCGGGCCGGGTCGACACCGCGGGCCCCCTCGACGTCGCCGACGGCAGCCGGGCCCTGGACCACCTGCTGCAACGCACCGCCGGACCCGTCACCAGGATCGGGTTCCTGGGCGTCTCCTACGGCGCCGGCATCGGCCTGCTCGTCGCCGCCCGCGACCCCCGGGTGGACGCGGTCGTCGCGTTCAGCACCTGGGGCGACCTCGGCGAGGTCCTCGTGGAGAACTCCACCCGCCGCGTCGGCGCCGTGCGGGCCCTCCTGGCGGCCGCCGCCCGGGCCCGGCTGAGCCCGGAGACGGAACGCGTACTGGAGGACGTGCTGGCCGGCCGCGACATCGCGGGCGCCCTGCGCTGGGCGGAGGAACGTTCCCCCTTCGGTCACGTCAAGGAGTTCAACCGGCGCCGGCTGCCGGTCTTCCTCTCCCACGCCTGGCACGAGACGCTCTTCCCGCCGAACCAGACCCTCAAGCTGTTCGACGAACTCACCGGCCCCCGGCGCGTCGTCCTGTCCGTCGGCGACCACGCCGGCCCCGGCACCGGCGGCCTGCTCGGCCTCCCGGACCGCGTGTGGACGGACGCCGACCGCTGGTTCGACCACCACCTCATGGGCGCCCCCAACGGCGTCGCCGAGGACGGCCAGGTCGCGGGCGAGGTGATGTGGAGCGGGACCGTCGAGCACCGGCCCACCCGGCACGCCCTCACCCGGCGGATCCGCCGGCTGCACCTCACCGGCGGCGGGCAACTCGCCGAACGGCCCGAGGCGGGCTGGACCGCCGGCGTGCTGTGCGGGGTGGACACCCCGACGGCCGTCGCCGACGAGGTCGTCCGCTCCGGGTACGCGGAGATGGCGGGACGCCCCAAGATCTACCCGGCCGGCGACATCGACCGCGCGGTCGCCGCCGTATGGGTCTGCGCCCCCGCCGAGGAAACCCTGCGGCTGCGCGGCGTCCCCCGGCTGCGGGTCACCTACCGGGCCGCGAACCCCGGCTCCAGCTTCGTCGCCCACCTCATGGACCTGGCACCCGACGGCTCGGCCCGTCTGGTCACGCACGCCCCGTACAGCGACCTCGGGTCGGCCCCGGACAGCCTGGTCGGTGCGGACATCGACCTCCAGGCCACCGCGTACGACGTCCCGCGCGGGCACCGCCTGCTGCTGGTGATGGCCGGCCGCGACGCCCTCTACGCCGACGCCAACCTGCCGCGCGCCTCCCTCGCCTTCACCTCGCCCGAGGCCACCCCCTCCTACCTGGACCTCCCCCTGGGCTGACCCGAACCGGGGCGGGCGCGCCCGTCAGGACCCCGGCCTGCGCGTGAAGTCCATCGTCCAGTTCAGCAGCCACGTGCCGCCCCCGTCGACGGAGAAGAACTGCTCCCAGCGGGGCGGCGCGCCGGCCGTGGTCCCCGACCAGAGGTACCGCACCCGCACCGCCCTGCCGTCGTGCGTGTCGTCGCCCTCGAAGACCCCCCGCCCGTCCTCGAAGCGGCCGACGACGGGCGGGAACAGGACTCCGGTGCGGCGGCTCGACCAGTACAGCGACCACTCCCCGCGCTCCCGGTCGAACAGGCGCAGGGTGAGCCCGGCGAAGCCCTTCGTCGGGAACTCGACCTCGTCGAAGCTCGCGCCGCCGTCGAAGTGGCGGGAGATCCGCGAGACCCCCGGGAACTCCTCCCACGCGCTGTCCGGGTCGAGGAAGTCGGTGCGCCAACGGTTGGCGATGTCCCAGGTCCCGACGAGGAAGTCGAAGTCGTTCATGCGGTGCGCTCCCCTGCTCCGTGCCCCGGCACCGGTCGGCCCCGGGGCGCTGCGTTCGGTGGAACCGTAGGAACACTCCCCTGACATCCTCTGTCAGTGAAGTCCAGCCGCCTCCTGTCGATGTTGTTGCTGCTCCAGACCCGGGGCCGGATGACCGCCGCCGAGCTCGCGCGGGAGCTGGAGGTGTCCGTACGCACCGTCTACCGCTACGCGGAGGCCCTGACCGCCGCGGGCGTCCCGCTGTACGCGGACGCGGGGCACAGCGGCGGCTACGAGCTGCTCGCCGGCTACCGGACCCGGCTGACCGGGCTCAGCGCGGACGAGGCGGAGGCGCTGTTCCTGACCGGGATGCCGGGGCCCGCGGCGGAACTCGGGCTCGGCCCGGCCGTGGCCGCGGCCCGGCTGAAGCTGCGGGCGGCGCTGCCGCCGGAACTGCGCGCGCAGGCCGACCGGATACGGCTGCGCTTCCACCTCGACGCGCACGGCTGGTACGCGGAGCACGAGGAGGCCCCGCACCTGGCGCGGGTCGCCGACGCGGTGTGGCGGGGCCGGGTGATCGGGGTGCGCTACCGGCGGTGGAAGGCGCCGCAGGAGGTGGAGCGGCGGCTGGAACCGTACGGGCTGGTCCTGAAGGCGGGGCGCTGGTACCTGGTGGCGGGGCCGGAGGGGCCGCGTACGTACCGGGTCGACCAGATCCTCGACGTCACCGCCGGCGACGAGGGGTTCGACCTGCCGGAGGGCTTCGACCTGGCCGCGCACTGGCGGCGCAGCCAGGCCGACTTCCACGCGCGGCTGCACCCGGAGGAGGCCGTCGTACGCCTCTCCGCGCGGGCGGCGGAGCAGCTGACGGGAGCCGCCGCCCGGGCCCTGGCCGCGACCGGGCGGCCGGACCCGGACGTGCCGGGCTGGATCCGGGCGGTCCTGCCCGTCGAGTCGCCCGAGCGGGCGGAGGCGCAGTTCCTGGCGCTGGCCGCGGAGGCCGAGGTACTGGGTCCACCGGCCCTGCGGGCCCGCGTCAGGGCCACCCTGGCGGCGATGACGGCCCGCTACGGGTGAACCCGTAGCGTCGCGGGCCTGATCCGGCCCGACCCCGGCCGATCGGGCCGGGTCAGCAGACGTCCCCCGGGGTCGCGGCCGTGGCCCGCAGGAGGTCGCGCAGCAGGTCGAAGTCGATCCGGTCCGGGTGGCGGAAGCGCAGGCAGGACTTGCCCATGTCGTGTCCGGCGAGGCGTTCGGCGAAGGCGTCCCGGACGTCGGTGCGCAGCAGGTAGACGGACACGTACTGCTTCTGGTTCGCCCAGGCGACCTCGCCTTCGGACCCACCGGGCCGGACGTACACGGGCATCCCGTACGCGATGACCTCGTCGAAGCCGGTCAGCTCCGTACGGCACAGCTCCCGCAGCCGGGTCAGGGCCGGACGCCGCGCGTCCGGGACGGCGGCGAGGTAGGCGGCGACGGGGTCGGGGGCCGGGGCGTCGGGGGCCGGGCCGTCGGGCGTGACGGGGTTCATCCGGACACCCCTTCCTCGGGGCCGGGCTTCGCCCGCCCGCCGATCTGGGAGCGGACCGCGCCCATGCTGGCGGCGATCACCAGGGCGATGGCGAGGGCGTCGACGGCGGACATCGCCTGGTTCAGGACCAGGAAGCCGGCGGTCGCCGCGATGGCGGGTTCCAGGCTCATCAGGATGGCGAAGGTGGGGGCGGGCATCCGGCGCAGGGCCAGCAGTTCCAGCGTGTACGGGAGGACCGACGACAGGACGGCCACGCCGAGGCCCAGTGCCAGGGTGCTCGGCACCAGCAGGGCGGACCCGGACTCGATGACGCCCAGCGGCAGGGAGATGACCGCGGCGACGGCCATGGCCAGGGCCAGTCCGTCGGCCTGCGGGAACCGCCGGCCGGTCCGGGCGCTGAAGACGATGTACGCGGCCCACATGGCGCCCGCACCGATCGCGAACGCGGCTCCCGCCGGGTCGAGGGAGCCGAAGCCGAGGCCGCCCCCGCCGTGTCCGGACAGCAGGACGACGCCGCCGAGGGCGAGGCCCGCCCACAGCAGGTTCACCAGGCGCCGCGAGACGATCACCGACAGGGCCAGCGGGCCGAGGACCTCCAGGGTCACTGCGGGGCCGAGGGGGATCCGGTCGATGGACTGGTAGAAGAGGCCGTTCATGCCGGCCATCGCCACGCCGAAGGCGAGGACGGTGCCCCAGTCGGAGCGGCTGTAGCCGCGGACCTTGGGCCGGCACAGGAGCAGCAGCACCAGCGCGGCGGCGGCCAGCCGCAGCGTGACGACCCCGGCCGCGCCCGCCCTCGGCATGATCATGACCGCGAGGGCGGCCCCGAACTGCACCGAGATCCCGGCCGAGACCACCAGCGCCACCGGCCCGAACCGGGCCCGGGCCGACGTCGGGGCGGGCCCGGCGGGGGCCGGCCGCGCGGCCCCGGTGGCGAACGTGCCCGCGGTCGCGGAGGCGGTCGCGGAGGCGGAGGTTTCCTGGGAGGCCGTCGGGGACGAGGAGGGTGCGGGCATGAATCCAGACTAAGGGGTACGTAAGGGCCGTGACGCGGTGTCCTTCCTTACAGCGCTCCCTCCTCACAGCGCTCCTCCCTCACAGCGCTCCCTCCTCACAGCCCTCCTCCCTCACAGCGCCTCCGCCAGCAGCTCCGCCAGGTGGCGGCCCCGGCCTCCGCCCAGCTGGGCGATCTGGGTCCGGCAGGAGAACCCGTCCGCGAGGACCGCCGCGTCGGACCCGGCCGCGCGCAGCGACGGCAGCAGCTGTTCCTCCGCGCACGCCACCGACACGGCGTGGTGGCCCGGCTCGAAGCCGAAGTTGCCCGCCAGGCCGCAGCAGCCGCCGCTGAGTTCCCCGGTGAGCCCGGCCCGCTCCCGCAGCCGCCGGTCGGCGGCGTCGCCCAGGACGGCGTGCTGGTGGCAGTGGGTCTGACCGACGACGGCACGGTCCAGCCGGGGCGGCGTCCAGTGCGGGGCGCACTCCTCCAGGGTCTCCGCGAAGGTGCGCACCGCCGCCGCGAGGCGCTCCGCGCGCGGGTCGTCGGGGAGCAGGGCGGGCAGGTCGGTGCGCAGGGCCGCCGCGCAGCTGGGTTCCAGGACGAGCACGGGGCCGCGTACCTCCCCCAGGGCGTCCAGGGTGCGGCGCAGGACCGCGCGGGCGCGGTCGGGACGGCCGGTGGAGACGAGGGTGAGTCCGCAGCAGATCCGGCCCCGGGGCACGCGGACGGTGAGCCCGGCCGCCTCCAGGACCCGTACGGCGGCGCGGCCGGCCTCGGGGGCGAGGTGCTCGGTGAAGGTGTCGGGCCACAGGGTCACGACGGTGCCCGCCCGCGCCCCGACGCCCGCGTTCCGCCGTCTCCGCTCCCGCCGTCCCCACCACCGGGTGAACGGTGTCCGGGCGACGGGTGGCAGGGGCCGTTCGCGGGTGAGGCCGGGGACCGGCAGCAGTCGGGCGGCGGCGTTGACGAGCGGCGCCGCGCGCAGTGCCGCGACCGGCCGGAGCAGGTCGGGGAGGCCGCCGAGGAGGTAGTGGGCGAGGGGGCGGATCCGGCCCGCCCAGTGGTGGTGCAGGAACTCGGCCTTGTACGCGGCCATGTCCACGCCGACCGGGCAGTCGCTGCGGCAGCCCTTGCAGCCGAGGCACAGGTCCAGGGCCTCGGCGACCTCGGTGGAGCGCCAGCCGTCGGTGACGATCTCCCCGGCCAGCATCTCGTGCAGCAGTCGGGCCCGGCCGCGCGTGGAGTGCCGTTCGTCGCCGGTGACCCGGTACGTCGGGCACATCACCCCCGGCCCGCCGGGCTGGTCGGTGCGGCACTTGGCGACGCCGACGCAGCGGGCGACCTCCGCCGCGAACGGCGTCGCGGGCAGGACGGCGAAGCGGAGGTTCTCGTCGAGCCGGGCGGGCCGCACCAGCATCCCCGGGTTCATCCCGCCCGCCGGGTCCCACAGGTCCTTGTACGCGCCGAAGAGCCGGATGACCTCCGGCCCGTACGTCTTCGGCAGCAGTTCGGCGCGGGCCTGCCCGTCCCCGTGCTCCCCCGACAGGGAGCCTCCGTGGGCGGCGACGAGTTCGGCGAGTTCCTCCGAGAAGGCCCGGAAGCGGGCCACGCCTTCGGCGCTGACCAGGTCGAAGTCGATCCGGACGTGGACGCAGCCCTCCCCGAAGTGCCCGTACGGGGTCCCGCGCAGCCCGTGCTCCGCCAGCAGGGCGCGGAACGCCCGCAGGTACGCGCCGAGCCGGGCGGGCGGTACCGCGCAGTCCTCCCAGCCGGGCCAGGCCATGGTCCCGTCGGGCATCCGGGTGGCCGTCCCCGCCGCGTCCTCCCGGATCCGCCACAGGGCGCGCTGCCCCGCCGGGTCGGTGACGAGTCGCGCGTCGACGGTGTCGGCGGCCCGCATCAGGGTCCGCGCCGCGCCCTCGTCGGGCATCTCCACGAACAGCCAGGCGCCGCCCTCGGGCAGCCCCGCCGCCCCGCGCACCAGGTCCTGGGCCATGCCCTCGACGGTGAGCGGCCCGTACGGGAGGAGCCCGGCGGCGGCGTCGGCGGCCGCGCCCTCGTCGGCGTACCCGAGGACGGCGAGGACGGGTGCGGGCGGCAGTTCGACGAGGCGGACCACCGCCTCGGTGACCACGCCGAGGGTGCCCTCGCTCCCGCAGAAGGCGCGGGCGGCGCCGACGCCGCGTTCGGGCAGCAGGGCGTCCAGGGCGTAGCCGGAGATCCGCCGGGTGAAGGCCGGGGCGCCGGGTGCGGCGGGCCCGCCGAAGCCGGTGCGGAGCACGGCCAGGTTTCCCTCGACGAGTTCCCGCAGCCCGGCGGGGGTGCCGGTCCAGCCCGTGCCGAGCCGGTGGGTGGTGCCCCCGTACGCGGTGACGGACAGCTCGATGACGTTGTCGGCGGTGGTGCCCCGGGCGACGGAGTGGGCGCCGCAGGCGTTGTTGCCGATCATCCCGCCGAGGGTGCAGCGGGAGTGCGTGGAGGGGTCGGGGCCGAAGGTCAGCCCGTGCGGGCGGGCCGCGTCGCGCAGCCGGTCGAGGACGAGGCCGGGCTGGACGACGGCCGTACCGGCCACGGGGTCGAGGGAGAGCAGGGCGTTCATGTGCCGGGTCAGGTCGAGGACGACGCCGGTGCCGGTCGCCTGCCCGGCGATGGAGGTGCCGCCGCCGCGCGGGACGACGGGGACCCCGGCCCCGGCGCAGATCCGCAGGGCGGTCGCCACGTCCTCGGCGTCCCGGGGGGTGACCACGCCGACCGGGACGCGGCGGTAGTTCGAGGCGTCCATGGTCACCAACGCGCGGGCGGCGGCCCCGAAGTCGACCTCTCCGCGCAGGTTCGCCCGCAATGTCCGTTCCAGTTCCCCGGGTGTCGTCACGGCGCCCACCCTGCCACCGCGCCGGGGCGTCTCATCCGGTGGACGCGCTTCCGACGCGCGGACCCGGACCCGATACGCTCCGCTCGTGGCTGAGATCCAGATTCCCGCTGACATCAAGCCCGCCGACGGACGCTTCGGCGCGGGCCCCTCCAAGGTGCGGACCGAGGCGCTGGACGCCCTCGCCGCCACCGGTACCTCCCTGCTCGGAACCTCGCACCGCCAGGCCCCGGTAAAGAACCTGGTCGGCTCGGTGCGCGAGGGCCTGCGGGACCTCTTCTCCCTTCCCGAGGGCTACGAGGTGATCCTGGGCAACGGCGGCTCCACCGCCTTCTGGGACATCGCGACCCACGGACTGATCGAGCAGAAGTCCCAGCACCTGACCTTCGGCGAGTTCTCGTCCAAGTTCGCCAAGGCCGCGAAGCTCGCACCGTGGCTGGACGCGCCGTCCGTGATCTCCTCCGACCCGGGCACGCACCCCGAGCCGGTCGCCGAGGCGGGCGTGGACGTGTACGCGTACACGCACAACGAGACCTCGACGGGTGTCGCCGCGCCGATCAAGCGCGTCGCCGGAGCCGATGCCGGTTCGCTCGTTCTGGTGGACGCGACCTCGGGCGCCGGCGGTCTGCCGGTGGACATCACCGAGTCCGACGTCTACTACTTCGCCCCGCAGAAGTCCTTCGCCTCCGACGGCGGCCTGTGGCTGGCGGCGTTCTCCCCGGCGGCCCTGGAGCGCGCGGCCCGCGTGCACGCCTCCGGCCGGCACATCCCGGAGTTCTTCTCGCTGCCGACGGCGATCGACAACTCGCTGAAGAACCAGACGTACAACACCCCGGCGCTGTCCACCCTCTTCCTGCTGGACCAGCAGCTGCGGTGGATGAACTCCCAGGGCGGCCTGGAGTTCACGACCGGTCGTACGGCGGCCAGCGCGCGGAACCTGTACGGCTGGGCCGAGGCCTCGAAGTACGCGAGCCCGTTCGTCCAGGACGCCGCCAAGCGTTCCGCCGTCATCGGCACGATCGACTTCTCGGACGACATCGACGCGGCGGCGGTCGCCAAGGTGCTGCGCGCGAACGGCGTCGTGGACACCGAGCCGTACCGCAAGCTCGGCCGCAACCAGCTGCGCGTCGCGATGTTCCCGGCGATCGACCCGGCGGACGTGCAGGCGCTGACCGCGTGCGTCGACTACGTGATCGAGCAGCTCTGACCCGACCCGACGGGCCTGCCGGCCCGCCCGCCCCGGAGCCCCCGGTGACGTCACGTCACCGGGGGCTCCGGCGTTCCCGGGTCGCCCACCGAGCCCCTCGCCCGTCGGGACCAAGGTCCCAAAAATAGGGGCAAAGAGGCAGTAAACGAAGGACCCTTGAAGGGCTCCCGGCCTGCCGCTTCACACCGGGGGACCTTCGACCACCCCCTCGCCCGCCCTTCGGGAGCCCTGCAACCGGGCGCCCCGGATGTCTCTCATGTCTGGTGTGCCGGGAAACGTCCCGGCCCGTTCAGGAGGAGACCTCATGCGCAAGGCACTCAGCATCTCGGCGATCGTCCTCGCCTCGTCGATGGCCCTCGGCGGCACCGCGACCGCCTTCGCCGCCGACACCACCTCGCCGGCGGCCGACGCCGGCCCCACCGCCGGCCCGACGCGGACCGGTCTGAAGCTGTCGACCTCGGCGGCGAAGCCCGGCGACTCGATCTCGTTCGAGATGCGGGTGCCGGACGGCTCGACGCACCTGTCCGTCTCCTCCGAGGCCCTGGGCGACGTACGGATGACGGACGGCCGGGGCGGCACCGCCAAGGTCGCCGACGTCAAGGAGGGCACCTACGGCGTCTCCCTCACCGGCACCGGCCCCGACGGGGCCGAGCTCCGGGCCACGGCCCGGATCGTCGTCAAGGCGGACGCCCCGAAGCCCACCCCGGCGCCGTCCGACCTCCGGCTCTCCCAGGACTCCGGCCGGCCCGGCGACCGGATCACCGTCACCGTGAAGACCTCCGAGAAGGACGCCTCCGTCAAGTCCGCGGCCTTCACCGGCGGACAGGTCAACCTGAAGGGCGACGGCAAGGGCACCTTCACCGGCACCGCCACCGTCGCCCCGGACGTCAAGACCGGCTACTACGGCGTCGACGCCTACGCGGGCGGCAAGAAGTTCGACACCGTGAAGTTCTCCACCGAGGCCAAGGCCACCCCGGACGTGAAGCCCGTGACGCCCGTGAAGCCCACCGTCAAGCCCGTCCAGCCGCTGCGCCCGAGCGAGCACCGGACCCCCAAGGGCTCCGTGAACACCGGACAGGCCCCCGCCGGCACCGACACCGACCCGTCCCGTGGCTGAGCGCACCCCCTCCCACCCGGGCGGCCGCCGCACCCGCCGTGCGGCCG